>CAVKLO010000067.1:6050-7337 GCA_963656985.1 Bulleidia sp.
CTGCGAATTGGCTGCGACCACGCAGCTGGACACGAATATGAACGTGCTGCTGCCGACCCTGAACGGTGTGGTGAAGCTCAGCGGGCAGAATCTGGAGCTGGAGGACAGCAAGTCGCTGCGCAGGCTGGCGAAGCTGCTGATGTTCAAGGACACCAGGGTCAGCCGCATCGACGGGATGTCCATAAACGGCATCATATCGAACAACCAGCTGGAAATCTTCCCGTTCATTCTGAGCGTGGACCGCTATACTCTGGGTCTGAACGGATTGCAGAAGTTCGACACGAATTTCCGCTATCACGTTTCGGTGATCAAGTCGCCTCTGCCGTTCAAGTTCGGAGTGAATCTGAAGGGTAATTTCGATGACTGGAGCTATCAGCTCTGCAAGGCGAAGTACAAGAGTACGAAGCTGCCGGTCTATACCTCGCGGATAAACGACATTCAGATAAATCTCGCCTCTTCCATAAAGGACATTTTCCGCAGGGGAGTGGACATCGCGCTGCGCGAGACTTCTTCGGCGGCGCTCAGTCTGAGGACGGACAGCGTGAATGCGGACAATGCGCTGACTGCGGAGGAGGGGGACGATATGCTCTCCGGCGAGGAGCTCGTCAGGATGGACGAGTATCTTGCGGAAACCGAACTGGAGAAGCAGGGAGAGGAAATCGAGGCCGAGATCGATGCGATGTTCGACGATATGTTCACGCCGGAGGCGCTGGAAAGCCTCACGCAGGACAGCAGGCAGCAGCGGGAGGCCGCCAAGGCCGAGAAGAAGGCGCAGCGGGAGAAGGCCGCCGCCGACCGGCACGATGCCCACCGCCAGGCCCTCCGCGAGAAGTTCCGCTCACGCAGCGAACAGTGACGCACTGAACAAAAAGCGCCTAATACTTGATCTTGTCTTCCTTCGTGCGCCAGACGTCGAAGGCGGCGAGGGCTTCGTCGCGAAGCAGGGTGTCGGAGGGGAGATGCCGCTCGGCCCGGGGGAGTGCGAGCTCGTCGTAGATGAACGAGTCATCGAAGCCGTATTCTGCAGCGTCTGTCTTGGTGCAGGCGTAGTGGATTCTCTTCAGACGCGCCCAATAGATGGCTCCGAGGCACATCGGACAGGGTTCGCAGGAGGTGTAGATTTCGCAGCCGCTCAGGTCGAAAGTGCCGAGGGCACGGGCGGCGTTACGGATGGCGCTGACCTCCGCGTGAGCCGTAGGGTCATTGTCGGAAGAGACTCTGTTGGTGCCGGTCGCGATGATTTTTCCGTCGCGCGTTATGACCGCTCCGAATGGGCCACCGCCGTCA
>CAVKLO010000068.1:0-7263 GCA_963656985.1 Bulleidia sp.
TGCTAAGATTGCCATAAATATTCAGGATGTTAAATTTTATTTCGAGTAGAGGTCAACGATGAGCTGCTCATTTATGTTCTCAGGAATCTCGGCTCTCTGAGGGACATTGAGATACTTGCCCGTGAGGGTGGCGGCATCGAACTCGAGCCACGCGTAGCGTGTGGCGTTGCCGACGCTGTTCTGGATAACCTCAAGGCTCTTGGAACGCTCTCTTACCGCCACTGCGTCACCCGGCTTCACCTGTGCCGAAGGGATGTTGCATACGACACCGTTCAGGGTGATGTGGTGGTGGGAGACGAGCTGGCGGGCGGCCGCTCTGGTAGGAGCTATGCCGAGACGATAGACGATATTGTCGAGTCTGGACTCAAGAAGGAAGAGAAGGTTCTCACCTTTCTGGCCGGGCATACGGCAGGCCTTGTCGTAGGTGTTGTGGAACTGACGCTCGAGAACACCGTACATATACTTGACTTTCTGCTTTTCCTTAAGCTGGGTGCCGTACTCCTTCTGCTTCTTGCGCTTTCCGGCGAGGCCGTGCTGTCCCGGAGGGTAATTTCTCTTCTCGAAATCCTTGTCTGCACCGAAAATAGGCTCGCCGAACTTACGGGCGATCTTTGTGGTAGGACCAGTATATCTTGCCATAGTAATCTGATTTTAAAAATGTTAGACTTTACGACGGCCTTTCGGTCTACAACCGTTGTGAGGCATAGGGGTGACGTCGATGATTTCAGTCACTATGATGCCCGCATTGTTTATGGTTCTGATGGCGGACTCGCGGCCTGCTCCAGGTCCCTTCACATAAGCCTTCACTTTACGGAGACCTGCATCATAAGCGGTCTTGGAAGCGTCTTCGGCTGCCATCTGAGCTGCGTACGGAGTGTTTTTCTTGGAACCGCGGAAGCCGCACTTGCCGGCCGACGACCAGCTGATGACCTGACCCTGCGCGTTCGAAAGAGACACGATGACGTTGTTGAAGGTTGATGAAATATGGGCCTCGCCATAAGCTTCAACCTTGACAACTCTCTTGGATGCTGTAGTTTTCTTTGCCATAATTCATCTGTGTTATTTGGTCGCTTTCTTCTTGTTGGCGACAGTCTTCTTCTTACCCTTTCTCGTACGGGCATTGTTCTTGGTGCTCTGTCCGCGTACAGGGAGTCCGTTACGGTGACGTATGCCTCTGTAGCAGCCTATGTCCATAAGGCGCTTGATCGACATCTGGACTGAAGAACGGAGCTCACCCTCGATCTTGTAGTGGTCACCCACTTCAGCGCGGATGGCTGCGATCTGAGCATCGTTCCATTCTCCGACCTTGACATTGCGGTCGATGCCGCAGGCGTCAAGAATCTTCTGAGCTGAGCTGCGACCGATACCGAAGATATAGGTCAGACCTATCTCTCCTCTCTTGTTGTTTGGTAAATCAACACCGGCTATTCTTGCCATAATTATTCGTAACTTAATTTGTTATACAAGTGAATATTATCCCTGACGCATTTTGAACTTGGGATTCTTCTTGCAGATGACATAGAGACGCCCCTTGCGCCTTACGATCTTGCAATCCTCGCTGCGTTTCTTGATGGATGTCTTGACTTTCATATTGTGGTGAATTTTATTTGTATCTGAAAGATATGCGGCCCTTGGTCAAATCATAAGGTGATATCTCAACCTTAACTCTGTCGCCCAGAAGGATATGGATAAAGTTCATTCTCATCTTGCCGGATATGTTGCAGAGGAGTACGTGACCATTCTCAAGCTCGACTTTGAACATCGCGTTCGGAAGAGTCTCGATGACTTTTCCATCTTGTTCTATTGCTACTTGTTTTGACATTGAAATATTACTTTAAATATTGACAGTTCCATCTTTCTCGATAAAATCGTAGGTTGACAGCTGTTCAGCCTTGCCTTTCCGGACAACAACCGTAAGCTCGTAGTGAGCGGACTTGCGATGGTCTGAAGTGTGTACGGCCCAACCATTTCTTGCCAGATACACGCCTCGAGCCCCCGCATTTATCATCGGCTCAATACAGATGACCATTCCCTCGACGAGGTGAGTGCCCTTGCCCCTGCGTCCGTAATTCGGAACGCCCGGTTCTTCGTGCATTTCCTTGCCGAGCCCGTGACCCTCAAGTTCGCGGACCACGGAGAACCCGAATGATTCGGCATACGACTGCACCGCGTATCCGATGTCGCCGGTTCTGTTACCCGCCACAGCGGCCTCGATGCCCTTGTAAAGTGAAGCCTTGGTGACATCCAGAAGGCTGCGGGTTTCGGCATCCACCTCCCCTACCGGGAAAGTGTATGCCGAGTCGCCGTTATAGCCTTTGTACAATGTACCGCAGTCCACTGAGACTATGTCGCCCTCACGGAGCACATAGTCTGAAGGGAATCCGTGCACGACCACGTCGTTCACGGACATACAGAGCGCTGCAGGGAAGCCCTCGAAACCCAGAAAACTCGGAACAGCGCCGTTATCGCGAATGAAAGTCTCAGCCACCCTGTTCAACTCCAGAGTTGTCACACCCGGGGCGACCCTCTTACCGACTTCCGCCAGCGTCTTCGAGACGATTATGGCATTCTCGCGTAAAAGCTCTATTTCTTCTTCTGTCTTAGGCTTAACCATTTCCCTACTTTTCTATTTCATAGAACTACAGTCCCGAGCGGCCCGAAAGACGCCCTGTCTTCATAAGACCGTCATAATGACGCATAAGCAGATAGCTCTCGACCTGCTGGAGAGTGTCCAGAACCACGCCCACAAGAATCAGCAGGGAGGTACCTCCGAAGAAGCTTGCGAACTGGTTGTTCACATTCGCCATAATGGCGAAAGCCGGCAGGATGGCGATGAGCGCCAGGAACAATGCGCCCGGAAGTGTCACCTTGGACATAATGGAGTCGAGGAACTCGACCGTCTTCTTTCCTGGTTTTACTCCGGGGATGAAACCGCCGTTCTTCTTCATCTCCTCCGCCATCATAGTAGGATTCACGGTGACGGCAGTGTAGAAATACGTGAAGATGAACACGAAGAAGGCGAAGAGGATGTTATACCAGGCTCCGGTATAGTTGCTCAGCGTGGCGGCAAGACCTCTGGTCGCATCGAAGCGGGAGAAGAGCAGCGGGAAGAGCATCAATGCCTGTGCGAAGATGATAGGCATAACGCCGGCCGCGTTTATCTTAAGAGGAATATACTGCCTTACGCCGCCATACTGCCTGTTTCCTACGACTCTCTTCGCGTACTGCACCGGAACTCTGCGCACAGCCTGCACGAGGGCGATGGCCGCGATGATCACGAAGAACCAGATGAGCAGCTCGACGATGAGGATAAGGAGACCGCCGTTGGTGGTCTTGAGCTTCTCAGTACACTCGGCGAGGATGGCGAACGGGAAGCGGGCCACGATACCGATCATAATGATGAGGGAGATACCGTTTCCGATTCCGCGGTCAGTGATGCGCTCACCGAGCCACATCACGAACATAGAGCCGGCCATCAGGATGATGGTGGAGACAAGGTTGAAGATGAAGTTGCTCCAGCCGAGCTGATTCACCGCCACGAAAGCCGCTCCCGGGATCTGGGTGTGGATGGATGCCACATAAGCCGGTCCCTGGATGCAGAGAATGACGATGGTCAGATATCTGGTGAGCTGGTTCATCTTCTTGCGGCCGCTTTCGCCCTCCATCTGGAGTTTCTTGAAGTAAGGGACGAAAACGCCGAGCAGCTGGACTACGATGGATGCCGAAATGTACGGCATCACGCCCAGAGCGAAGATCGAAGCATTGCCGAACGCACCGCCGGAGAACATATTCAGGAGGCCTACGAGACCCTCTGAAGTCTTGTCCTGAAGGCTGGCGAGCATCGTAGGGTCAATACCCGGAAGCACGATGAAGCAACCGAGTCTGTACACCAGGATAAGAAGGAACGTATAGACGATCCTCTTACGCAGCTCTTCAATCTTGAAGATGTTCTTGATTGTATCTATGAATCTCTTCATTGCCTGTTATTTGCTGGAAGTTGCTTTGCCGCCGGCAGCCTCTATCTTGGCGACGGCGGACTTGGAGAATGCGTCGGCGGTCACGTTGAGCGCAGCGGAAAGCTCGCCCTTCGCAAGAACCTTCACAAGCTCGTTCTTGGAAACGAGACCCGCGCTTCTGAGATCCTCGACATTGAGCTCGGTCTTCCCGATAGCCTCAGACAGGGCCTGGAGGGCGGATACGTTTACAGACTTGTACTCTACGCGTGTAGGGTTCTTGAAGCCGAACTTAGGAAGTCTTCTCTGGATAGGCATCTGGCCACCTTCGAAGCCGATCTTATGCTCGTAACCGGCACGGGCCTGGGCACCCTTGGTACCGCGTGTGGAAGTGCCACCTCTACCGGAACCCTGTCCGCGGCCTACTCTCTTTCTGTTCTTGGTCGCACCCTTTGCAGGTGCAAGATTTTCAAGTTTCATAATCTCTCCTCCTTCCTTAGTCTATTTCTTCAACTTTTACGAGGTGACGGACTTTTTCGAGCATACCGAGCGAAACCGGGTTCTTCTCGACCTCCACCGTCTGATGCATCCTGCGGATACCGAGGCAGCGGAGATTTGCAATCTGACGTGCAGTCTCTCCGTTTTTGCTGACAACTTGGGTAATTCTGAGTTTTGCCATAATTCTTCCTCCTTATTATCCGTTAAACACCTTGCTCATAGGAACACCGCGGAGCCCCGCTACCGTATAGGCATCCCTCATCTCCGTAAGAGCGGCGATGGTGGCCTTCACGAGGTTGTGAGGGTTCGAAGAGCCCTTGGACTTGGCGAGCACGTTATGGATGCCCGCAGACTCGAACACTGCACGCATAGCACCGCCGGCCTTTACACCGGTTCCCGGAGCAGCCGGCTTCATAAATACCTTGGAGCCGCCGAATTTCGACTCCTGCTCGTGAGGGATGGTGGTGTTGATCACAGGGACTTTCACGAGGTTCTTCTTGGCATCCTCGACGCCCTTCGCGATGGCGGAAGTAACTTCGTTAGCCTTTCCGAGACCATAGCCTACGACACCGTTCTCGTCACCCACTACGACGATTGCCGCGAAGCGGAAGTGACGACCACCCTTGGTAACCTTGGTTACCCTGCGGATGGCGACCAGTCTGTCCTTGAGTTCCAGTTCAGAGGTCTTTACTCTTTTTACATTCGTATTTGCCATAGTCTTTAGAATTTAAGGCCGCCTTCGCGGGCAGCGTCTGCCAAACTTTTAACTCTACCGTGGAAAAGATAACCGCCGCGGTCGAAAGCGATGGTGTCGATGCCTTTCTCAAGACAGCGTGCCGCGATGGCCTTGCCGACGATGGCGGCAGCGTCGATTCCGTTCTTGCCTTTGCATTCAGCGGCAAGCGCCTTGTCGTTCGAAGCGGCGGCAGCAAGAGTCTTGCCCTGCAGGTCATCGATTACCTGCACGTAAATCTGCTTGTTGCTTCTGAAGACAACCATTCTCGGCTTCTCGGCAGTACCGCTGACACGTTTGCGAATACGGTAATGAATCCTTCTTCTTCTTTCTATTCTATTCAATGCCATAACTCAATCTCCTATTATTTAGCGGATGCAGTCTTACCGGCCTTGCGGCGAAGCTGTTCACCGGCATACTTGATACCCTTGCCCTTATAAGGTTCAGGCTCACGGAATGTACGTATCTTGGCAGCTATCTGACCGACAAGCTGCTTGTCACAGCTCTTGAGCACCAGGCGCGGGTTCTCACCCTTCTTCACCTGAGGAGCTTCAGCCTTGACCTCCGAAGGGAGGAGAATCTGAATGCTGTGCGAATAGCCGAGAGACATAGTGATCATCTGGCCCTGGACATCTACGCGGTAACCTACACCGACGAATTCCTGGGTGATGGTGAAGCCTTCAGACACGCCCACTACAAGGTTGTGCACGAGCGCACGGTAGAGACCGTGCATAGAGCGGTGGCGCGGAAGGTCTGTAGGACGGGCGAATTTGATTTCGGTTCCCTCAATGGTGACGGTGATATCCGGATCGACCTTCTGACTCATCTCACCGAGAGGTCCTTTCACCTTGACAACGTTGCCGTCGAGCAGCTGAGCTGTCACTCCGGCCGGAAGGTTTACAGGCAATTTACCTATTCTTGACATTATAAAAGCGGTTTTTATTAATAAACATAACAGATAACCTCACCGCCCACGTTCAGCTCCTTGGCTTCCTTGTCGGTGATGACACCCTTCGAGGTGGAGAGAATCGCGATTCCGAGTCCGTTGAGAACTCTCGGCATATTCTCCACGTCAGTATACTGTCTCAAACCCGGAGTGGAGACGCGCTCGATTTTCTTGATGGCGGCTACTTTGGTCTGAGGATGATACTTCAGAGCGATTTTAATGGTGTTCTGAGGGGCCTGCTCCACAACTTTATAGCTGAGGATATAGCCTTTTTCACAGAGAATCGAGGTGATGGCGACTTTCATCTTCGATGAAGGCACTTCCACAACCTTTTTGCCTGCAAGATAAGCGTTGCGAATCCTGGTCAGGTAGTCTGCAATTGGATCAGTCATTTTTTCAGTCTTTTGTGGACCGGCGCCGTATGCGCCCGATATCCGATTGTTAATAATATTATATAAGTATAAAACTCTACCAGCTTGCCTTCTTGACGCCCGGGATGAGACCGTTCGAAGCCATCTCGCGGAACTGCATACGGCTCAGACCGAAAGCTCTCATATATCCCTTCGGACGACCTGTGAGAGAGCAGCGGTTATGGAGGCGTACGGAAGAGGAGTTCTTAGGAAGCTTGTCCAGAGCAGTCCAGTCACCGGCCTCTTTGAGAGCCTTTCTCTTCTCGGCGTATTTAGCAACTAACTTCGCGCGCTTGACCTCGCGGGCTTTCATTGATTCTTTTGCCATAGGTTATATTATTTATTATGTTTCTTGAAAGGAAGGCCGAACTCCTTGAGGAGTGCATAAGCTTCTTCGTCAGTCTTCGCTGTGGTGACGAACGTTATCTCCATACCGTGGATGCGTGGATTCTTGTCGATGTCGATCTCCGGGAAGATAATCTGCTCCTTGATGCCGAGAGTGTAGTTTCCGCGGCCGTCAAGTTTTTCGGCGATACCGCTGAAGTCACGGATGCGAGGGAGAGTGACTCTGATGAGTCTCTCGAGGAACTCGTACATCTTCACGTCACGCAGAGTCACCTTGGTTCCGATAGGCATACCCTTACGGAGCTTGAAGTTCGAAACGTCCTTGGTGGATTTGGTGATGACAGCCTTCTGTCCGGCGATGAGGGTGAGCTCTTCAGC
>CAVKLO010000069.1:0-7194 GCA_963656985.1 Bulleidia sp.
CCGGATACAAATATAGACTTTTCTTTTTCTATTCGCCCGCAAGAAATGTCAAAAGTTACTAACAATAATAAAATAAATCTGTTAACTTATTGGTTAACAGATTCGTACATAGAGTTATATTTTAGATTATCTCTAAATTAGTCCTGCGCGCTTATCCAGACGAGCACGTGGCGGTCGAAGGTCATATACTCCAGATGAAGTTCCTCTTCGTATCCGTCCTTATGGATGAAAGTCGCCTCGAGTTCGCCTTCTCCCCGGGAACGGAAGCGCTCGACTTCTATCTGCTCGGCGAAGTCCACGTGGTACTGGGACATTTTCTTGTAGATGGCTTCCTTGGCGCACCAATAGATGGCCAGCTGCTCGTTCTTCTCGTCCCTGTCGTCATCCAGATCTTCTATCTCCTCTTCGGAGAGGGCTTTCTTCTCCACGGCGGAGAAGTCGCGGTCCAGAGACTCCACGTCTATGCCCACTTCCTCGTTCTCGTCGAGTATCACCGCCACATACTTGTCCGTGTGGGTGATGCTGATGTTTATGGAATTGTTCTCGATGTAAGGCTTTCCGTTGTCGTGATGGGCCAGATAGACCTTGTCCTCGAAGAGCACGCCAAGCAGCGCACGGACGGCAAGTCTCTGCTTGCGCAGGGATTCGCTCTTGATGTAGGAGATCTCTTCGAGCTCATCGCTCGGGGTGGAACTGAGTTCACGGAGCTCACTTTCGCTCTCCGTCACCTGCCAGACTGCCAGCCGGGAGTGATCGCTCAATTCTTTCGTAAAATAAAGTGCCATATATCTGCTTGTGTTCTTTTTCTCTTGTTTCGGCTCTGACCTGTACACACGCCGAACCGCCACAGAATCTTCATTCTGCGGTGTCCTGAGGGTATGTGCGAGTGTTCAACAACGGGTCATCGGAAGGTCTGTCCGATGCTAAGTTATTATCTGTCAGAGTAGAACTGGGAGGTTCCATATAATAATCCTATACTTCAACGCTGCAAATATACGGAAATTTTGAAAAGTACAAAAATTCAGACTCTCCCGCGTCTATGTAATCGGGACGCAAAAGAAATGCAGATATTGCATTTCGCCGATAAAGTCCTACCTTTGCAGCCCTAAAAATTTAAAAAACATTGTTTTATGAAGGAGCTCAAAGACAGTATCGACTTCGGACGGGACAATGTCCGGGCGCTGTTCAACAGACTTTTCTATCCGACTCTGCTCGGGATGGTGTTTTCTATGGTTCTCAATGTCACCGACGGCATCTTCGTGGGCCGCGGCATAGGTTCGCTGGCGCTTGCCGCCGTGAACATCGTCGCACCGCTCTTCACGCTGTCGGGAGGCATCGCTCTTATGCTCGGGATGGGCGGCTCCGTGGTGGCCTCCATCCATCTCTCGAAAGGCAACGGCCGCACCGCGCGGATCGTGGCCTCACAGTCGGTGGCCGCTACCGTCAGCGTTCTCGTCCTGTTTTCCGCCGTGCTGCTGATCTGGCCGGGACCGGTCCTGCGCCTCTTCGGCTGCTCTGACACGATGCTGCCTTACGCAAGCGACTATCTCAGGACTTTCGCTCCGTTTATGTTCGCGAACGGCGTGATTCTCACCACTGAGTTCTTCATCCGTCTGGACGGGAGCCCGAAGTACGCTATGGCAGGAAGCATATTCGCCTGCGTTCTGAACATCTTTCTGGACTGGCTGTTCATCTTCCCGTTCGGCTGGGGGCTGCACGGAGCCGCCCTCGCGACCGGCATTTCGATGGTCGCGGCCTCCGTCTTCCTCGCCGCATATCTTTTCGACAAGAAACATAACATCCGCTTTAACGCGTTTAAAATCAGTACTCTGCGGGCGTGGATGCACACTCTGCGCAACTGCGCCTATATGTGCCGTCTCGGCTTCTCGTCGATGTTCGCCCAGTTCGCCGTGGCTCTGATGATCATAATCGGAAACAACATCTTCGTCCGTCTAGACGGCGACACGGGCGTGGCCGCGTTCAGCGTGGTCTGCTATCTTATGCCTATCGTCTTTATGGTCTATGACGCCGTGGCTATGGCCGCGCAGCCGGTGCAGAGCTTCAACTACGGCACGGGCGACTTCGGCCGGGTGAAAAAGGCGTTCCGCGTGGCTCTCGCGACCGGCGTGTGCTATGCCGTCTTCGTGGTACTGCTCACCACGGTCTTCGCGCCGTCGGTGGTGTACGTATTCATCGATTCGGCCGACCCGGCCAATCCGCTTGCGGTCGAGGGACTCAGACTGTTCAGCGCGGGCTTTGTGCCGATGGCCGTGAACATAGTGGTGATGAGCTACTTCCAGAGCATAGAGAGGGTCGTCCCGGCGACGGTCATCTCGCTTCTGCGCGGAATCGTGTTTATGCTCTTATGCCTGCTTCTTATGTCCCGGCTCTGGGGCAACGAGGGAGCCTGGCTCGCAATCCCGACTTCCGAGATTCTCACGATGGCCGTCACGCTCACGATGCTCGCGTGCGTGAAGCCGGAAAGAAAAAGCAGCGCCGCATAGAGCGTTGTCCTGACCCGTAGGCCCTGTATAGCCTGATTCAGAAGCTTTGTTCAGAAACATAAAAAGAATGAAAAAGATGATGAGGGTTATTCTTTGAAGGTTTCTTAATAAAATCCGCCGGCTCTTCTTCAAGAGTTCCGGCGGATTTCATATATTTGCATTTATGTACACTTCCGGAATGAAAATGGCGGACGCTATGACCGACAGAAACGTGATTATGCTGCTGGACAGCCTGCGTTTCCGTCTGGGCTTCGGCGATGCCTCCATAGACGAGGTATGCTCCTCCCGCAGCTACCCCACGCACATATTCCTGATGCTTGCGAACGTCTGCACGGATGAGTCTTACGTTCCAGACGTCTCCTCCCTTTCCGCCGATGACGCTCCCGCGGTCATAGAGTACGTAAAGCTCTCGCACAAATATTTCTCCGAGTCCCTGCTTCCTTATCTCCACGCACTGATACACAGGGCCTTAAGCGATGAAGCGGCGATGTATGCCGATGTCCTGAACAGATATTTCGACCAGCTGCTGCAGAATGTGAACGCCCATTTCGAGGCTGAGGAGCTCTCCTTCGAGAGCGGCGGACACGGACAGGTCCCCGATGAAGCCGGAGCGCATTTCGATTTTCTCGAAAAGCTCGAAGACCTCCGCAACCTCATCGTCCGCTATCTGCCCGACAACAGTACGGATAACGCCCGCTACCTGATACTGGGCACTCTGCAGGACCTGGAGCAGAGCTTGCGGGGACACATCGTCATCGAAGAGAAGATTCTCTTCCCTCTCGGGGAGATAGTCGGAAAAGTGAAGAGTACAGGGGCGGCACAGGCTCCCGGGCGTGATTCCGGGGACGCTCTCTCCCTGAGGGAGAAGGAGATAGTGGCCGCCGTGGCGCACGGGAAGACTAACAAGGAAATCGCCGACGATCTTTTCATCTCCATAAACACCGTCGTCACTCACCGCAAGAACATAGCCCGCAAGACCGGCATAAACTCCATCGCGGGCCTTACTGTCTATGCCATACTGAACGGCATAGTGGACCTTAACGAAATGAATACTAATCAATAATCAAAAGAAATGGCAAAGTGTAAATTCATCCAGGAATTCAAGGAATTCGCCGTAAAAGGCAATGTGGTCGATATGGCTGTCGGCGTAGTGATCGGCGGTGCATTCGGAAAGATAGTTTCATCTCTCGTCGCGGATATCATAATGCCGTTCGTGGGCTGGCTCTGCGGAGGCATAGACTTCGCGACCTGGAGATGGGTCATCCGTCCCGCCAGAACCGTCACGGATGAGGCTGGCGAAGTGGTCAAGGAAGTCGCCGAGGCTTCCCTGAACTACGGAAACTTCATCCAGACATTCGTGGACTTCCTCATCATCGCCTTCTCCATCTTCCTCGTGATCAAGCTCATAAACAGAGTGAAGAATAAGGTGGCGGCTCCGGCCGAAGAGCCTGCCGCGGCGCAGGAACCGGCGGCTCCGGCCCCGAAGCCCGAGGATGTGCAGCTGCTCGAAGAAATCCGCGACCTTCTCAAGAACAGACAGTGATGAGGCGTCGAGATTTTCTGAAGACGACCGCGCTCGCGGCCGTCGGGACTGGCATAGCAGCCTGCGGAGGCGGCCGCTCCGCGTCCAATGCTCCCGTCCCCTACCGCATAAACACTTCCGGCTCCGCACGGATGAAGATGTCCTGGGCTCCGTACGAGCTGAAACTGGCGCACGTGTTCACCGTGGCCTCCTATTCTCGCAGCACGACACCCGATGTGCAGCTGCAGATCGAGTATGATGGATTCACGGGCTACGGAGAGGCTTCTATGCCGCCTTATCTGGGCCATACGGTGGAGAGCGTCTGCGCCTTTCTGGAGAAGGCGGACCTTTCGCAGTTCGCGGACCCTTTCTGCATAGAGGACATAATGGCCTATGTGGACAGCCTTTCTCCGGGGGACGCTCCCGCCAAGGCCGCCATCGACATCGCCCTCCACGACCTTGTGGGCAAGCTCCTCGGTCAGCCGCTTTTCCGCATCTGGGGCTATGACCCGGCCAAGGCCGGCAGCACGACTTTCACCATAGGCATCGACACTCCCGAGGTCGTCCGCGAAAAGACGCTGGAGTGTGCGGACAAGTTCAATATTCTGAAGGTGAAGGTGGGCCTCGCCAACGACAAGGAGATGATCCGGACCATCCGCAGCGTGACCTCCCTGCCTCTGGCGGTGGACGCGAATCAGGGATGGAAGGACAAATACAAGGCTCTTGACGAGATACTCTGGCTGAAGGAGCAGGGCGTCGTGATGGTGGAGCAGCCTATGCCGAAGGAGCAGCTTGATGACATAGCCTGGGTGTCGGAGCGCAGCCCGCTGCCGATTTTCGCGGACGAGTCCATCCAGAGGCTGAGCGACATCCCGAAGATAAAGGGGGCCTTCACCGGCATAAACATAAAGCTGATGAAGTGTACCGGCCTTCTGGAGGCCCGCAAGATGCTTACCTACGCCCGGGCCGAGGGTATGAAGGTGATGGTCGGCTGTATGACCGAGACCTCCTGCGCCACTACCGCTGCGGCCCATTTCGCTCCGGCGGTGGACTTCGCGGATCTGGACGGCAATCTGCTGATAGCCAACGACCGCTTCCGAGGTATGGTCGTGGAGGGCGGCAAGATGGTTCTTCCGGACGCTCCGGGCCTCGGTCTGGAACTTCTGTGAGTCTCCGGTAAGGATGAAATAGTCACACCGTGAAGGATTTTCGTGGCTGAATCCGTTTGTGAAGAAGGAGTGTACCGGGGTACACGACTGATGAACAGATGGAGTCAGGCCGAAAAGACGAGCGGCTACAGATAGAACTCCCGGGTCAGAGCGATATACTCGTCGGTCCGGGAGTTTTTGTTATGCGCGCAGCTGCCCGCGTCCAGAAGGGTGAGATAAGACTCTTCAGCTGCGGCGTTCCCCCACTCCGCTTCGCGGGCGAACTCTGCGACAAGGCGCGAGGGCTCCTTCGCTGGAGTCGGGCGTATATGCAGGAGTCGCGATGCGCGCAGCCCGTAAGAGGCTGCTGTCCAGAGCATCCGGACCTGTTCCTGATGGGGGAGTATGAGGGCGAGGGTCCCGCCGGCGCGAAGATGCCCGGCGGCGAAAGCGAGCAGCTGCGCATAACTGAAAGCTTCGTCGCCGCAGTGCCGGGCGGTCGAGCGCCGCCGGTCGGGAGACGGCAGGGACTCGTCGTAGTATGGCGGGTTCGAGACGATGATATCGTATCCCGTTTCCGGCGCGAAGCTCAGAAGGTCCGCGTTCATACACCTCAGGTGCCCGCTCCAGGGCGAGGCTGCGAAATTCTTTTCCGCTTCCTCCGAAGCCGGAGCGTCGATTTCCACCCCCGTGATGCAGTAATCCCGGAAGCCCGCGGCTTCCAATCGCTGTGCAGCCATCAGGGCTATCACTCCGCTTCCGCATCCCGCGTCCAGCACCCGGATTCCGTCAGTGGGACCGAACGCCTCCGGGGTGCAGGGAGCCTCGTCGCGGGAGTCCCTGCAAGCTCTTCCTCCGGGTGCCGCAGCCTCAGCTGCGGAGGGTAGCGTGAACGCCGCGCCGAGGATGACCGCATCGGTGCCGACCTTCATCGCGCATCTGCCGCTGTCCACGGAAAACTGTTTGAACCGGAATACGCTCATCGGTGGGGAAACGCTATGTGAGGGAGGGATTGGACGAAGTCCGCGTCTAATCGAGCTTGAGAACAGCCATAAACGCACTCTGCGGGACTTGGACGGAGCCGATCTGGCGCATACGCTTCTTGCCTTCCTTCTGCTTTTCGAGCAGCTTGCGCTTGCGGGTGATGTCGCCGCCGTAGCACTTCGCGGTCACGTCCTTGCGGACCTGCTTGACCGTCTCGCGGGCGATGATTTTCGCTCCGATGGCCGCCTGGATCGGGATGTCGAACTGCTGGCGGGGTATCAGGTCCTTCAGCTTCACGCACATCTTGCGCCCGAAGTCGTAAGCGTTGCTCTCGTGGATGAGGGTCGAGAGAGCGTCTGCGGGCTCGCCGTTCAGCAGTATGTCGAGCTTCACGAGCTTCGCCGGGCGGAATCCGGTGAGGTGGTAGTCGAAGGACGCGTAGCCCTTCGAGATGGACTTGAGCTTGTCGTAGAAGTCGAAGACTATCTCCGACAGGGGCATATCGTAATTCAGCTCCACGCGGTCTGCGGTGATGAAATGCTGGCTCGTCAGAGTGCCGCGCTTGTCCAGGCAGAGTTTCATTATGGGGCCGAAGAAGTCGGATTTCGAGATGATCTGTGCGCGTATGAACGGCTCCTCGATATGGTCGATGAGGGTCGCTGCGGGCAGACCCGAAGGATTGTGCACGTCAAGACACTCGCCCTGGGTGGTGTAAACCTTGTACGACACGTTCGGGACGGTCGTTATGACGTCCATATCGAACTCGCGGAACAGCCGCTCCTGGACTATCTCCAGATGCAGAAGTCCGAGGAAGCCACAACGGAAACCGCTGCCGAGAGCGAGCGAGGATTCGGGTTCGTAAACGAACGAGGCGTCGTTCAGCTGGAACTTCTCCAGCACTGCGCGGAGCTCCTCGAACTTCGAGGCGTCCACCGGGTACATACCCGCGAAGACCATAGGCTTCACTTCCTCGAAACCGGCGATGGCTTCCCTGCAGGCCTCGGCCCCGCAGTGGGTTATGGTGTCGCCGACCTTT
>CAVKLO010000070.1:0-7192 GCA_963656985.1 Bulleidia sp.
TCCGGGAAGTACACAAGGTTCCTCATATGTTTGTCATACACTCCAAGGCTCACATTATGAAGCCCGACACTGGCAAACAAGCCGAGGTAATACTGTGACGCCTGTTCTTCCGGCCTTTCTTCGTCTGTAGGAATAATCATATCCAGAGACCACCCTAAGGGAACTCCTTCGAGGGTGTGGAAATACTGGACAGTCCTGTCCAATGTGCCCTCGACTCCAATATTCCGGGTGATGTAATACTTGAAGAAAAAACTTACCTCGGGATTGAAATGCCATCCCCTTCCGGACTGGCCGTCGGAAACTCCGGAGAAAATGTTCATTTTCGCAGCTGCTCTCAGCTCCACGATGTCTTCATAAAGGATATCGTACTGTACGTGAACCGTTGATATCTGGCTGTTACTCCTGTTTTCCAGCAGAGGCGAGCTTTCGCCGGAAAACAGACCGAAGCCTTTGAACAAAGATGCGGAACCCGGACTGAGCCGGACAGAGCGAAGTTTCAGCCCGCCTTGGAAATGGCCATAAGGAATAACTTCGCGCTCGGCGGTACACTGAACAGTCCACTCTGACAATCTGTTGACTATGGACAGGTTGTTGTATGTGCTGCTCATCTGTTTCTCTATGCTCTGGCTGCTGCAAAAGCGGTTATATGCTATTCCGGTTTTCAGTTTCCATTCCTCCAGAGTCAAGTCATCGGAGAGGTTCAAGATGAGATTGCTCCAGCGCATACTGTCATTCGACCGGCTTCCATAGGCAAAACCGTATGAATCAAAACTATGAAACGCACTTAAGGCAAAAGTACGGCGCGGCGAAGCTTTCCATTTCAGTTTGGCAAACAAATCATAGACTGCAGCCTTGGCATTGTTCAGACTGTCAAGCGCCTTTCCGGAAACCGCCTTTGCCGCAGCATATTCTCCCCACAGAGGAGAAACTCTCGCAGAGGCGGTCAAAGACAACCTTTCCGGAACAATCGGGAGACTTGTTCCCACACCCAGAAGGAAATTGCTTGCACTTGCATAGGCTTCTTTCTTGCGAAAGTTTCCGTCTTTAGTTTTAATTCTTAACATCGAGGCGGTTGCGCAAGTCTCGTCAGAAGCAAAGCCGCCGACACGGTAAGTCGCATCAGAAACTATCTGCTCCGGATATGATGCCGTAAAACCCAATAGATGAGTGCTGCCATATAAGGGAATCCCGTCAAGCATCGTCATATTGTTTCCCATATTACCTCCTCGGACATAATATGCCGAAGAGCCTTCCATACCGAAGGAGACACCGGGTAAAGTCTGGACGAACTTCACGAAATCAAGCTCCCCGGTTACGGAGGGAAGGGATTTAAGTTCGATGGGACGGATGATTTTGGAACCCGCTCTTGATGCCGCCCTGCGGCTTGCGGTAACGATCGCCGTAGCGAGCGAATCATCCATCGATGAATACTCCTGAGCGGACAGAGCAGATGCGGATATCACACCCGATACGGACAGAAGGGTCATCCGCAGGAATACACTACACATCAGTCTTTTATCGCGGCAAGGAGGACATAGACCTGGTCGAAGTCGCTGAAGTTCACATCGTGTTCCGCCAGATATGCTTCGATCTTCTCTGTCCTGTCCTTGAATGTGCGGAGTATGAGCCGGCGGGACGGGACATAGGCCACCTTATTCTTATAGATGAACGGATAAAGCTTGACGGTGTAGTTCAGATTGCCGTCGAGATCGAAAATCTGTCCACCATAACCTTCTATTTTGCGGGCCTCCTTTATATTCGTGGTGGATGATTCCAAACCGAAGGCCCCTTTCTTCGAGTCTTTGAACTCAAGCCGCCTGGATGCGCAGAGATATACGTCTCCGATATCCATAGAGAAAGCCATAAAGGAATTCTGATACTTGATGAAGAGCATTCCGTCTATGGAAACCCGGTCCACCGATCCGGCATCGGAAAGTGACATCACATTGCCTGATTCATCGATGAAGCGCAAAGACTGGTCGATAGTGGAAATGTTGAATCTTCCGTTGGAAAACTGCCCGTCCTTATAGACGACACGGCCCTGTCCGAAGGACGGAAGGTAATATTTTACGGAATCGGGAAGATTCTTCTCGAAATCTTTCTGTGAAGACTGCGCCCCGAGCGGGATAAGACTGAGCAGCGTCAGAGCTGCGGCTGCAAGGAAACTTTTCATAATAGCAAAGTAATAATATGATTGATTCAGGGTAGGATTGCCGCGTATGTTCGGGAGCAATGACTCCGTTCATTAAATGAAAGAATGAGGGGACGGCCGCCCCCTCATTCTACTATAGAGTATCAGACTGTTACTGCTCCCAGCCCGGATTCTGGGTGATTTCGTAACCCGCATCCTTGTACTGGGTGATGACCTGTGAGCAGATAGGCTCGAGATAGTTGCGTACATCCACATTTCTGCTGTCACGGTCCTTGATGCTTACAGGGCAGAGGAAGCCGCGCATATCCTGATAGTTGGAAGTCTTGTTATCCTCATCGAGATTGAAGTAAGTCCTTTCGCCGAGCTTCACGGTACCGTCAGCATTGTAACCTACGATAGGATATACGCTGACCTTCCCGGAATTGGCTTTGGTAAGGAGGTTGTAGCCCTGATTGTTCAGAGTCTTCTTCAGGTTTGTGGTCTGCGCCGGTCTGAAGAGCTCTTCAGCTGCGGACTCTTTCAGGGTCGCGGCGAGGTCAAGCTCCACATATCCGCCCACGAGAATGTCCGGGTTGTTGGCTCCGAGCATAAGCTCAAGCTGGCCCCAGCGGCGGATGTCCAGAACGCGATACTGCTCGAGGAAGAATTCCATACGGCGCTCGCGGCGGATTTCCCAGATGAGAGGGGTAACGGCGCCCGTGGTCTTGTAACCGAGGGTCGTCTGCTGTGCGGAACCGGTTCTCTCAGGATCCTCGGGGAGGTCAGCAATCTGAAGGGCAGCCGTCTTCTGTACGCCCTTGGCGGTAGCCGTAGCATCGAGAGGGCGCTTGCGGATGGCGTTGATGGACTTGTCCAGATCGTCCTGCGTGACGGCTGCGCCGCCGAACTTGTCGGCGAGTTCAGCCTTGGCCTCAATCCAGTTCAGCACGGTCTCGGCGTAACGTACGCAAGGGTATCCGTTCTCATTGGTGCAGGAACCATAGTATGTAGGAAGAGTCTGTCCATTGTAGGCATAAGTAGGACCTGTACGGTCTATGAACTTCTCACAGTAGAGACCTGTAGCTGACGATTTCGGCTCGTCCCAGAAAGTAGCCTCGAAACGAGGGTCACGTGAAAGCACCATATCCTGAAGCCGGAAGCTCCGGGCATTGTCGACGGTCGAGCTGGAATATGGCTTGCCGTCATTGCAGATCCACGCTTTGAGGGTGCTGAGGTTACCGGAAGCGGCCTGGCCCTCCTGACCGTTTGAATATGAAGCGATACAATGCTGGGCACTGCTCAGTACCGACTTGTTGTATGCGCGGTAAAGAATGATTTCTCCGCTGGTCGGTCTGTTGTAGAGGGTTCCGAACAGGGTGCGGAAATCCGTGTCGAACTTGTACGCGCCGGTATACATCACCTTGGCCGCGTAGTCGCGTGCCGCTTCAAGGAAGGTCTTGGCGAGAGCATCAACATTCGAGCAGGTCTTCATAGCCTCGTCATTCTTGTGATAGATGTACCAGGTCCCTTCGAAAAGCATAAGTCTGGAGGCTATGGTGCCTACGACAGCCTTGTTCACATAGTCTGTCCCGTCATTGTCACGGACATTCGCCATAGCGTAGTCGAAATCTTCCTTGACCTTGGACATAACCTCGGAACGCGGGGTACGAGGTGCGTACATTTCATCTTTATTGTTCGGCTCCACCACGTGGTCGTAGTAAGGAACATCACCGAAAGACTCCACGAAGCGGCTATACTCCCAGCCTCTGAAGAAGCGGGCCACACCGTTCCAGTGATTGTACGCCTCATCGGTAAGCTTGCCGTTGTCGTGCATTGTGGCGAGCCTGTCGATAAGAAGATTCCATTTGCGGATATATGCGAAGTTCCAAGGTCCGGAACCGCGGCGTGCGAGCCAGTATCCCCTGTATAACTCCGCCCTATACCAATTGTCCGCAGGAAGAGATATCAGGATATTTGCCTGCGTACCGGAAGTGGTCCTGTCATCGCTGTATTCTCCGGAATAGACACCCGGGGCATATACTGCTCCCCAGTTATCGGAATATCCGGTGAAATACGTGCCGTAGGCACCGTTTACGAACAGGCGTACGGTATTCTCATTCGACCAGTAGGTGTTGTCGTCCATAACAGTCTTGGACTGCCTGTCAAGAAAATCGCTGCAGGATGCAAAGGCGAGTACCAATGCGCCTAGAGTGAATATTTTAGAAATATTGTTCATAATCATTACCCTATTAGAATGTTAACTGAAGACCGACAGAAGCTGACTTGAATGCCGGAGTTCCGACACCTGCGCGGCTGCTGTTGTAATTGCTGGAGTTGAATGACGAGTAGCCCGCGATTTCCTCCGGATCTATAGGAAGACCCTTCAGATGGTCGAATGTGAAGAAGTTCTCAAGTGAAACATATACCCTTGCCTTCTGCAGGTTGACGAGCTTGGTCAGGTTCTGAGGAAGAGTGTATCCGAGGGTGATGTTCTTGATGCGCAGATACGCCATATTGAGGAGATACCTGTCACTCACGACCATATTGAAAATGTTGCTTCCGGAAGTGTTCGCAGCGCGCGGATAGAACGCGTCGTAGTTCGCGGGGATGGTGGTCTTCGTGCCGTCGATGTTGGTGATCTCGTACTCGTCGTACCAGAAGTCGCCGGCAAAAGTCTGAGCCATAGCACCGTCGGAGGTATTGAAGCCAGGGAGCGTCATCGAAGAGGACCCCCACATATCACGTTTTCCTATGCCCTGGAAGAAGATGGAGAAGTCGAAACCCTTCCAGTCCGCATCGATTCTGAAGCTGTACTCATAACGAGGGGTGGTGTTGCCGATGACGGTAAGGTCACCGTGGTCTTCGAGGAGATTGCTGCCGTTGTCGATTACGCCGTCACCGTTCAGATCCACGAACTTGACGTCTCCCGGACCCGAGATGAGAGAACCTGAAGAAATCTTGCCCTGAGTAGCATAATCCTTGCCATCTGCATATACATAGTAGGAGCCGTGCTTGTCTTTATCCAGGATAAGATTGCCGGAGGCGTCATAGGCGAAGTCATCCTTCTGGAAGAGGCGGTCCACCTTGTAACCCCAGATTTCGCCGTAGGTCTTTCCGTTGTACCAGCCCGAGATGGTGGTGGAGGAACCATAATCCGTGATTATGGACTTCGCATCGGCGACGGAAGCCGTGAGGGAGAGATTGAGGCCGTTGGAGAACGAACGTCCCCAGTTTACGGAGAGCTCCCAGCCGTCAGTCCTGAGGGAACCGAAGTTTCCGTTAGGGGCGGATGCGCCGAGGTTGTAGCTGACGCCTTCCATACCCACGATCATATTGTTAGTGTTTCTCCTGTACCAGTCGAAAGTGACGTTGACCTGATGGAAGAGAGACATATCGACACCGATGTCGTAGGTTTCGATATCCTGCCAGGTGATGTCCGGGTGAACCACACCGGGCGTGTTATAGGCGACATCCTTAACTCCGGAATGTATCCAGTAAGAGGTCATAGCGCTCATCGTCGGAATGTACAGGGAGGATGCTACGGACTGGTCGCCGATGCTGCCCCAGGAAGCGCGGAGCTTGAGGGAAGAGAGAACATCCGTATAAGGCTGCATCCAAGGCTCCTGAGTCACTCTCCAGCCTGCGGATACGGACGGGAACCATCTCCACTGAAGCTTGGTAGGGAACTTGGAGGAACCGTCGTAACGGAGGTTGGCCTCGAGGAGATACTTCTCCTTGTAGTTATAGTTGATACGACCGAAGAAACCGGCTGTGGAACTCCAGGAAGCGGAACCGCCGGATGTCTGCGTACCGGTGGCGAGGTCGAACTGAGGGTTGGCGATGTCGATGAGGGTCATCTTCTTGCCCCAGACGCCCGTATAGTCATAACCTACCGCCTGGAAACCGAGCAGGAACTTGAACATATGGGTATCGTTCAGGTTCAGGTCGTAGTCTGAAGTGATGTTCCAGGTCTGGCGCTGTGAAGTGAATGAATCCTGATATATGGAATCATAGGTGCTGGTGTAGCTCGATACGGCCAGCTTCTTGGCGGTGAGATCCTTGCCGAGGCCATTGATCTTTTGCCACTCGTTGGCCACCTCACGGGTATTCCCGCTGGCATCCAGAGCGTTCACCGGAGCGGCCCAGGTGTTGCCCGCCATATAGGTGATACCGGGATCGCGTTCCTGCGAGTTGTTGTTCGCATAAGTGTAGTCGATGTTTATGTTCCAGTTCTTCACAGGAGTGATGGTAGTTCCGACATTTACACTTGCGTAAGTGGTGTTCTTCGTGGCCTGGTTTGCGGTCGCGAGCTCGTAAGCGGCTGTTCTTATGTTGTCGCCGTACTCATTTGTAGCCTCCATAGGGAAGGTAGGACCCCAACGGAACACATAATACCATACATCGGCAGTGGTGCTGCTTGTCGCGAAAGCCCAGGACTTGGTGGACCTCGTGAACATTATGCCGGTGTGCACATTCAGCCAATCGTTGATCTGCGTGTTGATGCGGGCATTGGCATTGTAGCGCTTGAACCAGTCATAGTCGGTGACCTTGAGCATACCGTTCTGGTCGAGGTAGCCGAGGCTGATGTTATAGTTGGTCCTGCCCTTGTTTCCCGCTACGGAGATGTTGTGGGTCTGGGTAGGGGCGTTCTTGCGGACAAGGTAATCATAGGCATTGAAAGTACGGATACCCATCTTCCTGTTGTTGCCGTCCACATACCAGTCACGTCCATAGGTGTAAGGGTCTCCCACGCCTACGGTCTTGCCGTATTTCTTCTGCCAGGCATAGGCGGCCTCATAGGCGGAACGGTCGACATACCAGAATGCGCCGACAGGAGTGTATGTTCCGACACGCTCGGCGGCCTCTACCGTGTAGTGAAGACCGTCGACGGTAGCCATCTCATAATTCTTGGCCATATTCTGGAAAGAGAGGTTGCCGGAGTATGTCACGGTCACCTTGTCCACTTCCTTCGCACCCTTCTTCGATGTGATGAGGATTACGCCGAATGCGGCTTTCGCGCCGTAGATGGAAGCCGAAGCGGCATCCTTGAGGACGGAGATG
>CAVKLO010000071.1:0-7142 GCA_963656985.1 Bulleidia sp.
GAAACAGACGCTGCCGCCCGAATTGAGGGCTGCAAGGTCCTCCTCCCCCGCCGCGTCCCCGTCTCCCGAGTCGGCTGCATCGGAGATTTTCTGTCCTTCCGCGAAGGGTCTGATTCTCGACGGACAGTTGCGGAGCCTCACAGAATCTGCGGTGAAGCTGCCGTGCAGGGACATCAGAGACTTGTCCAGCGTGAGGCGGAGTTTGGCCACCAGGCGCGTAAGCTCGACGCTGACTTCAGCGTCCTTCCCCGTGACGGTCCATTCCTTCACCCCCGCCATAGGCAGTCCGCAGGGGAAATGCTCCGACAGATTCGCAGTATATTCCCAGCCGAGTATGTCCTCCTCGGTGTCGAGGCCGGTGATTTCTGAAGGATTGTTCGCGAAAGCGTAAAGACGATAGGTCTCCCCCACTCTTCCCTTAAAGCTCACGGGGAATCCGCCGCCGCTGAACACTTCGTCCACTATATCTCCGTCGGCATCCGTGACGAAGAGCTGGACCGCTGTGATCTCGTCTTCCCCGGCCAGGCAGGAGCTTCTGCTTAGACTGAAGCTGTCCAGAGTGAAGGAAACTCTGACTCCACCGCATTCGCCGCCCTCCTTATGACAGGAGAGCAGCGTCGCGAGAAGAAACGGGAGCAGTATGATAGGCGTTTTTTTCTTCATAATGATGGTGATAAGCAGTTCCGCAAAGCTTTCCGGAGACTGCGGTTTAGTGGCGATGAAAATAAGTCGGTAATTATGTCAGGAATCGCTTATGTTACGATGAAATAATAAATCGGTAAGTTATTTCTCGGGAATCACTATATGGTCTTGCGGAAAGAGTCCTCGCCGTCCCATTCCTTCACGGTGACGACGGCATCCGTCTTAGTCCAGTCGATTTCTATGTATATGTCCTGCAGATCCACAGCATTCCAGTCGTAGCCCGTCCCGTCGATGTGGACGCCGAGAGCTATGCTGTCCAGCAGATTGCCGCTGCTGCGGTCGTAGAGTTCCAGAGCGAGACTTTTGTCGCTCTGTCTCGGAATGCGGAAGCGGTGAGACTGCCTCGGGTCCTGCTCGGGCAGTTCTATGCAGAACGCTCCCCTGCTCGGCTCCAGGGCATCTATGGACAGTCCGTTCGTGCCGCCCCTGACCTTGAGCTTCGGAATCGCGGCGGGAGCGTCCCCTCCCTCCGGCCAGAGCAGCTTCAGATAGACCGTGGAATACTGCTTGTGCAGATTCACATTTTCCCGGGCCTGCTCCCCGCCCGTATCCACTACCGCCGAAAAGGCGTAGATGCTGTCAGCCTGATCCCCGTAGGAAATCAGCAGCGACCTGTCCTTCACCGTACGGCTGTTCCGTACGGTGAGGGCGGACACCGTGACTTCTCCCCGGGGGACCCGAATCTCGATGCTGTCCGGGCAGCTGGCCGGCGAGAACGTCTCCCTGTAAAAGGTTTCAGGACAGTAAACTGAGACTATAAGTTCCTCCGGAGCGCTGACTATATCATCGAAAGCGCGTCTCAGATCCAGGCTCAGATAGCAGGGGCAGTCGTCCCTGTACTCCTTCACGGAGCAGGACAGGGCGGAGGCCAATGCCGGGAGCAGCAGCGTCATTAGAGCTTTTCCGGTCATCGCAGGCTAAATTATTACGCTGGAACTGGTTCCAGTTTCCCAGTCGGCGACGGTAATGGTGAACTTGGCGTCGGCCGTGACCACCGGTTCGTAAGGATTCGCCGTTCCACGCTTGGTGACGGTAAGGTCCGTGACCTTATAGACCTTGTTCCTTTCCAGTATGGGAAGTTCCAGAGAGTAATATCCGACGGTTCCTCCCAGAGTGGTCTCGACCACCAGCCGGGTCTTTCTCAGAGACCATTCTCCCGTGGTGTAATTCTCCATAACGGGATTCGGATAGGAATAGAAAGTGTGCGCTGTGGTATACGGGGCCTCCTCGGTGAGGGTTATATTCAGTCCCGTGTCCTGCGTCAGGGCCGCCGCCGGATTCCCGGAGTCGAGCTTGAGCTTGTTCACCCACTCATACTCGCCCCTGTCCTGGGACATCGCGTAATTGTTGCTCGCCACGACATTTATGAGATATATGCCTGTCACCTTGAACTCCAGACCGGCCAGATACGGGGAGGAGAAATCGGCTTTGACATTTTCCAGCACCACCTTGGACACAAGCCTTTTCACCGTGATGCCGACAGGGTCAGTCGCAGTCACTTTGGAGACGTTCGTCTCGCCGACCATCTGCAGGGCGGACGGAGAGTTGTCCTGCAGACGGCTTACGGTAGAGAGCAGGGCATCCCGCGTACCGATTTCCTTTCCGAGATCCGGACAGTTCACAAGAGCTATGAAGTTCTTTCTGCCCGTGGTGACATTGACCGTGAAGGTCGATTCGCTGCCCTTGGCGTAGGATTCGATTTCGCTTTTTTCGTTGAAAACGAAAAGCTGTATGTCGGAGACTGCCGCATCGTTTCCGGCATCGGCCACCGACACGCGCGTCGCCGCCGCTCCGTCGATTCTCACCGTCACTGCCACGGTCTCATTGTTTTCCGCTGTCTTCTCTTCTTCCGCCGACTCGATGCGGCTGCAGGCTGCGGCCATAACAAGCATAAGGGCCGCGATAGGAATTCTGATTTTCATAGTTGTTTTTTAAAATACTGATTAATAATAACTTAAAGTCTTTCTGTCCAGCTGCTCCCGTCCGTCCAGTCGCGCACCGTCAGGTCTGCGCTGAGGGCATCTCGTCCGTAAGGCGTGTCCGGCGTGGGGCTGCCCTTCCCGCTGAGCGTCAGATTCTCGATGGTATAGGTCCTGTTTCTGAGAATCTCCGGAAAAGTCACGGAGTAGTAGCAGAGTTTCCCGCCCAGCTCCGCTTCGAGCACGAGACGGGTCTTCCGAGGACTCCAGCTCGCGCCGGCGCTGTCCCCCTCGCAGAGGTTCGGATAGCAGTAGAAGCTATGCTCCACGCTGTAGCTTCCGCCATTGTCGAGCCGTATGTCCAGAGAGCGCTCGCTCAGCAGGGCATCCGCTCCGCCGGAGGAAAAACCGCTCCGGTTCAGCCAGAGGGAAGAGTCGGCAGTGCCGTCATAACGCAGGGAAGCGGCCACGTTTATGAGATACATCCCCTTGATTGTCAACGGCCTTGCGGCCAATCCCTCCACATCGAAGCTCCTCGTTATCTTCTTTACGCCCAGCCTCGCCACCAGCCTCACCAGAGAGATGTCCACAGCGGTTTCAGCAAGGATGTCCAGAACCGAGCTTCCGCACATCACGAAACTGTCCGGGGAGTTGTCCGTAAGAAGACTCACCCGGGCGAGCAGGGCCTCCTCGCTCGGCACATCGCAGAGGTCGGGAGCGTTGGCTACCGCCCACAGACGTTTCCCCTTACCCGCCGTGACTCTCACGCTGAGGCTGCCGCCGCCGCTGCCGATGCCGGCCGCATCTGCGGAGCCGTCGGAATTGAAGACAAGCACCTGAAGGCTGTGCACTGCCGCTTCATCCCCGGCGCTCACGCCCGAGGCCCGCGTGACGAGTCCGGAGACTGTCACCGTGGCGGCCTCGCTTACGGCAGTCTGCGGAGAGTCCGGCTCCGAAACGCCGTGCGGAGAGCAGGCGCAGACCGCCAATGCTATGACTGTTAGTGATGATATCTTTCTCATAATTCATCTTCTTTATACAGGTCTTCGTTCAGACCGTATTTCTTTATCAGACCGTATATTTCGGGGTCCAGATTTCCCCTGTGCACCAGAGCGGGGTCTGCCGCGCAGGCCGCAAGATATCTGGTGATGGCATTGGACTCGTCTCCCTCGCGGGAATAGAGCACTGAAAGCAGGTAGTCCACCCTGGCGCTCCGAGGCTCGCCGAGCAGGATATGCTTCGCTGCCGAATTATAGTCGGCAAGGGTCAGCGCCAGAGCCGCATTATAGTCCCTGTAGGGCCTGAGGATTTCCAGAGCCGTCTGATAGTCGTGTTCCATCAGTGCGGAGACTCCTCTCATATAGGCCGTGTCCAGAACCTCGGTGTGGACGGTATCCTTCTGCATATTCCTGCGGCTCAGATGGAAGTCGAAGCGCACTGTGCGCAGCTGCGGATAGATGTCTTTCAGAAGATGCGCGTAGTACGGCATCTTTCTCATCTCCGCCTCCCTTATGTCCGGATTCCCGAGAGAGGAAAGGGCGCAGTAGGAGTCGTAATCTGCATTGCTCATCAGCGGATCGCGCCTGACCAGCGAATCCAGAGCCTCCCAGTTCTCGGACCTTCCTCTCGAAATGAAGGGGATGCGCTCCGTGCTTGTCCTCGCCTGCGAATAGCTGCGGTCCAGATTATAGAAGTAACCGTCGCTCCGTATCAGAGAGTCCCTATAGCGGCTTATGTAGCTCTGGAAATACTCCGAGACGGCTTCGCTTCTGCGGCGGGTCAGACGCGCGTTCGTCTCCAGACTTCCTTCGGGAGATGACGAGGCTCCGACAATGATGGAGTCGAGAAAGAATTCTTCGCTGTCCAGAAGCTGGGCCAGCCGATGGCGTATCCTACGTATCTCCTGATAGTTGTCCGAGAGTCCGGGCAGTATTTCCGCCCTGCCCCGCTCGAAGTCTATCCTGTACGAGTCGAACTGCGAAACCTTTCTTTCGATCACCTTGGTGACGTAGCGCTCCCGGGAGTCCACCAGACTGCTGAGGGAACTTATATAGAAGGTAAGCGGCGCTCCCCTCGGCATCCTGTATATGCGCTTGTCCTGCTCGAAGATGTCTCCGTCCAGAATCACGTCTATCTTGCGGAGTTTCGGACGGGTCAGGACAGTCTGGACGTAATTGTAGATGAAATCCCCGTTGATATCGGCGATGACCGTGTCGAGCCTCAGGCCTTCGGAGACGATGGGGGCCTTCACATACTTGCGGTACTTCCTGTCGGAAGCGGCATACCGCCTGCGGTTCCGTCTGACCCTCATCCAGTTCGTGTAATGCTCCACCGCCTGCCTCTGAGTCACTCCGTAAACTGAGGCGAACGCCTCGTCCGACACATAGCTCGTGTCGCTCTTCATCGCGTAAATCTCCGGCAGATTCCTTTCCAGAAAGACCTCCAGCTGATGCAGGTCTATGAATTTCACGGTATCCGTGACTATGGTCGAGAGAAACCTCCGATACTGCTCGTAGCCTCGCAGCTGCGCCTTCCGGTAGCTTTTGCCGGTGACCAGGACCGGGTCCAGAGACACGCTGTCGGAAAGGTAGAACATCTTGGGCCGGAAACGGAGCTGCCAGCGGCTGTCCTGCAGGGCGGCGGGCACACGAATCTGGAACTCGAGGTCTATCTTCCCGTGCCGTTCCGCCACATTCCTGAACCGGGCTGTAACCATAGCCGCATCCAGCACATCGTTCGCGACCATATCCCCGTCATCGTCCCGTATGGCCTTCATTATGATAGTTTCCCTGCCGTCCGGAGAGATCACCAGGAGCGAATCGGAGGACCTGCCGGGAATCCCGATCTCCGGCGTACTCTGCTCACGGGTGAGCGCGAGCACCGGCGCGGAGCGGGAGTTTCGCAGCCTTTCCGCCTTTCTCCGTGTGGCACAGGAAACTACCGTAAGCATACAGAGGGCTGACAATATGAAAGCTTCTGTTTTCATCCGGTCTCAGAATTCGTAGTTGAATTCTTCGGTGTCTATCTTCTGCAGCTTGTATGCGCTGACGTCGCAGACTGTCCTCTCCACGCCGTCACTCCCTAGGAAGCGCTGGTTCCGCAGCCGTCCCACCACGTAGAGGCGGTCGCCCTTCTGTATGGAGGCCAGGTCCGGAAAAGCCTTGTTCTCCCAGGCAGAGATGCTGTGCCACGTAGTCTCAATCACCGGATCCCCGTCCTTGCTCTTGTACACGTAATTGGTCACGAGAGATATTCTCGCCACTTTCTTGTCGGAAAAGGTCTGCACCCTGATGCTTCCCACAGTTCCCTTCAGTTCGATTCTGTTCAGTTGTTCCATAATCCAAGTCTTTAAATTTATCCTCCGCAGCGGTGCGCGCTTCCGAGGGAGGCCGGGGACAAAGGACGTGACCCCGGAGGTGAATTCCAAGCGGATTCAAGAAAGTTCTCTCTTTATTTTACCTTTCCTTATTATTCAGAAAAAAACGCCTTTATTTCTTGAACGGACTGCTCGGGGACATAGGGCGGAGGCGGATTCAGAAAAAAGGACAGGATTAAAGAAAGTGAGACTCCCCCGGACGGAAAAATAAAAACCCCGGGAGATAATCTTAAATCCGTGAGGTTATTCCGGAACGGGGACCCATCTTTGCCCTCCCCGGAGAAGCTGCTTCGGGACGGCATCTGAAACCATTTCAAACACTAAACTATGGCATACACCAAGACACAGACAGGAACGCGCCTCTGCCTGGAATGCGGAGACGCGATCGAGTACGGACGGGTCACGAAGAAGTTCTGCTGCGAGGAGTGCAGGAACCGCTACCACTACAAACTGAACAGAAACTATCGGAACACGCATCTGAGGGTCAGCAGAGCCTTGGAGAAGAACCACGAGGTGCTGGAGCGGCTTCTGGAGATGAGCGTGGTGTCCATCGGTCTGGAAGAGCTGGCCGGACTCGGCTTCGACCCTTCGTATATGACGGCCTGCCGGAAGGAAGGCCCCCATATCGAGTACCGCTGCTACGACATCAAATATTATAAGTCAGACAGGAGAATCTACTCTCTGGAGAGGGTCATCAGGCGAAGACCGGAGGCCGGCGATTCCTGAAAAGGGAGGTCGGTATTTTCCCGGGAAAGGCGGTCGGGAATCGCCTGATAAGGAGGTCAGCGATTCCCGACAGCCGTGCGGCGTATGAGTTCACCCGGCACTATGCCCGGGAGTTCTTCACCTTCGAAGGATCCTTGAAAAGTATCATAAAGAGTATGGCCACGACCAGAGCATAAGCCGCGAACACGTACCAGGCCGCCGCCCAGTCGGCCGCCTCACCGGCTGCCTGAGGGTTATAGACCAGGGCGTTGACCACCTTGCCGGCGGCATATGTTCCGATGGAAGCTCCGAGACCGTTCGTCATAAGCATAAAGAGTCCCTGGGCGCTGGAGCGCATCTCCTTCGAGGTGTTCCCGTTCACGTAGAGCGAGCCGGAAATGTTGAAGAAGTCGAACGCCACGCCATACACTATGCAGGAA
>CAVKLO010000072.1:0-484 GCA_963656985.1 Bulleidia sp.
CGGCAGCTCCGTGACAGCCATACCCTCGAGCGGAGTGAAGCCCATAGATGTGTCCACCACCTTCCCGTTCTTTATGGCTGTCACGGAGCTGCCGTTGCCGAGATGGCAGGTGATGATCCTGGAATCGTTTATGTCCAGCCCGCAGAATTCCGCTCCCTTGCGTGCCACGAACTGGTGGCTGGTGCCGTGGGCTCCGTAACGGCGCACGCGATACTTGGTATAATACTCGTAAGGAAGAGCGTACATATAAGCGTAGTCGGGCATAGTCTGATGGTAGGCGGTGTCGAAGGTGACCGCCTGAGGCACTGACGGGAGCACGTGCTGTACCGCTCTGATGCCCAGAAGATGGGCGGGATTGTGGAGCGGCGCGAAGTCGCAGCATATCTCTATCTTCTTAAGGACATCCTCATCCACTATGGCGCTTCCGGAGAAGAAGTCAGCGCCCTGTACGATTCTGTGGCCCACGGCCTCGATGTCATCAAAG
>CAVKLO010000072.1:494-7057 GCA_963656985.1 Bulleidia sp.
TCCCTACCTTGTGGTCGGGAACAGCAACTTCCTTCTCCACCCTGTCCTTTCCCGAAGGCCTGTGGACAAGCTTGCCTACGGGGAGGCCTATCTTTTCCACAATACCCTTTGCCAGAAGGTCATAGACATCGTCGTTTTTCATATCGAGCAGCTGATATTTTATGGAGGAGCTGCCGCAGTTGATTACCAGGATGATCATCTCTTATTGTTTTAGTTTTTTATGAACATTCTCCTTAAAACGAGCCAAAGTTAAGCATTTCTCACTATATTCGCAAAAATCGGAATCGAAATGGATTGCAGGAGGGAGATAGTGGGGTTTTCGTTCGCTTTCGTGTTGGGCAGCGCGGCGGGCGCTCTCCTTTCCGCCCACGCGTCACTTCTGGTCAAGACCCTCATTCTCAGTACTCTATGTCTGCTCTCCGGCACTCTCGCCCTCACCATACTCGTCTGCGGCAGGACCTTCCGATGGCAGATTCCGCTGCTTATGCTGCTGCTCGGATGTCTGTGCAGTCTGGGAGGCGGACTGCGCGAAGGGGTGCTGCCCGAAGAGTGGCGGCCGGGCTTTACGGAAGAGTGGGCGGAAAAGCTGAAAAGGCTGACGGAAAGCCTGCCGATGAGGCACCCGGAGAGCAACGCGCTGATGAAGGCTCTGATCAGCGGAGACCGCAGCAGTCTGAGCGGCAGCACATTGGACGCCTTCAGGGCGGCCGGCGCATCTCATATTCTCGCGCTCTCGGGTATGCATCTGGGCATCATCTATATGCTGCTGCGACGTCCGCTCTCGCTTCTGGGAGGCAGCGTTGCCGCACGGGTGGCGAGTTTCGTGACGGTTACGGGCGCGGCGGGGCTTTTCACGGCGGTGACCGGGGCGGGAGCGTCTCTGGACCGCGCGTTTCTCTTCATCCTCATCGCGGAGGCGGGCAAGCTGATGCCGGAGCGCAGAAGCTCACTGCCGCACACATACGCCGCCGCGCTGACCATCCAGCTGACCCTCAAGCCTTCCGTGCTGACAGACGTGGGCTTCCAGCTCTCGTACCTCGCGATGGCGGGCATAGTGTTCCTGCTGCCGCGTATGCGTGAGTGGTATCCTCAGAGCGGCCTGCGGCCAAGCCTGCCGGCGCGCCTGTGGAACACTCTGGCGCTGTCGCTGAGCTGTCAGCTGTTCACGGCTCCGGCGGCGTGGTACTATTTCCACAGCTTCCCGGCGTATTTCCTGCTGACGAATCTGCTTGCGATGCCGCTGACCACCGCCGCGATGAGCACTGCCGTGGTCTGTCTGGGACTGAGCGCGGCGGGCATATGCCCAGGAATCCTCGTGCATCTGCTCGACACTCTCTTCCAGGCCCTGATCTTTACGGTCAGTACCATCGGAGGTCTGTAGTTCTGAATAATGTGAGCCGGTCCGGACGGCGGCGCAGTTCAGCGGTCACTGAAGAAGTCGGACGAAGACCAGGTCCGCATACGGCCGTCCTCGTCATAGATGAGATAGCCCTGCAGGTCATCGCGGCCGGCGATGAACTCGCGCGCGGCTTCGAGACCGATGACCATACAGTAGGTCGCAAGCGCGTCGGCCTCAGCCGCAGTCGGGGCCGTTATGGTGGCGCTCAGCAGGTTATGCTCCACAGGATAGCCTGTGCGGGGGTCTATGGTGTGCGCGAATTTGCGCCCGTCACGGACGTAGAACTTGCGGTAATTGCCGGAAGTCACCACTCCGTATGCTCCTCCGTCCGAATGCCAGATACCGCTCAGCTCGGCTCCGGGAGTCTCGTTCCCGTCCACAGGGCGGTCCACTCCGAGCGTCCAGGGTTCCGAAGAGGGGTTCAGCCCCTCGCAATAAATCTCGCCGATGTCCACCAGCATATCCTTCACCCCTATGGAATGCAGGTGGGAAGCCACCATATCGCAAGTCCATCCCTGAGCTATAGCATTGAAATTCAGCTTAGGAGCCTCTCCTCCGCCGATCACGAGGTCTGCCGCGCAGAGCGTTCCGTCCTCCGAGAGCACATCGCGCATATCCGCCGCCAGGCGGTCCATTCCGCAGAGCGCGAGAGCCTCGCTCACCCTTGCGGGTTCCGGGAGACTGTCAGCGGTGAAGCCGAAACCCCAGATGTCGAAAAGAGGGGCGGACGAGACGTCCAATGCTCCCCCTGTCCTGCGGTACATATCATAGGAGTAAGCGTAAATCTCCGTCAGCAGAGAGGACGGACGGATCCTTTCGCCCCTGTTCAGGCGGCTCAGCTGGGAGATCCCGTTATAACCGGAGAGCGTAGTGTCCACGAGGGTGAGTATGGAATCTATGGAGGCGGCCACCTCTTCGGGAGAGACCTTCACGTCCGAGAAATTCACTTTTACGGTATAGGTTCCGCCCTGGGCGTAGCCTCCGAACATCTTATAGGAGCCGGCGGGACTGCAGGAAAGCAGAAGGGCTGAAAGTGCTGCGGCGAGGAAGATTCCGGTGGGGTAATATGAGCTGTTCATTCCGGGAATGGTATGTTAATTGCACAAAGGTAGTGGTTTTTTTCAGTAATAATGTGCATATTTGCAAGCTAAAGTTTCGGACAGATGAAGTTAGAGAAATTATTGCTTTCGGCGGCGGCCCTGCTCATCGTTGCGGCGGCGGTCTCCTGCAAGAAGAAGACAACCGATGAGGACAGCACGAGCGAATCTTTCACCGGTTCAGTGTCTTTCACCCTGCCCTCATACATTTCACCGGGAGAGGTGTACAATTTCCACATCGACAGCGTCAGCCGCGAGGACGGAGGAACTTACGGATGCATCTGGACCATCGAAGCCCTGGACATAAAGGACACCACCAGAGTCGAGGCTGACCCCTCTTCGGTCAGCGGCGACTACATCTTCACCGTCCCGGACACGCTATGCGCCATCACCGTGAAAGGCACGGTGTTCGCGGAGGGCTACACCACGATTTCGACTTCCCTGAGTTCCACTATCGTGAGCGCTGACAAGGAAAAAGGCTCCATCACCGGAAGAAGCTTCGACACTGAAAAAGATTTTGTATTCACCGACAGCCGGGACGGGAAGCAGTACTGGTGCACGACCATCGGAGACAGGGACTGGTTCAGAGAGAATCTCGCCTGCGAAGGCACCGGCTACCCTTATGACGGCAGCAGCAACCTGTCGCAGATTCTGGGTCACTACTACAGCTGGAACGAAGCGCTCGTTTCCTGTCCTGAAGGATGGAGACTCCCCGATACGGAAGACTGGTCAGCGCTCGCGGCCGCTGTGACAGGCAAGGATTTCGGACCCGCGGACAGTTTCAGCGACATAGCCGGAAAACTGATGGCGAACGTCTATTTCAACGGCAACAGGATGTGGGAATACTGGCCGAAAGTGAACATCACTGACAGCAGCCGTTTCAGCGCGATTCCGACAGGCTATGGCTTCGGCGATGCAGAAGACGGATACAGTTTCGCCGGATATTGCGAATATGCCGCATTCTGGGTAAACGGAACTTACGGAGACAAAGCCCTCTACAGATATCTCTACGTGGACAAGACGGACTGCTTCGCGGGCACTGCGGATAAAGACGGTTTCCTCGCGTCTGTCCGCTGCACGAGGGACAGCGCAAGATAGATTATCTCAGGTCAGTCACCACGTAGGAACTGTCCAGAGAAGAAATATCCAGAGTGAAAGCCGGACAGATGCTCACCGGCTTTTCTTTTTTGAGTTCCTTGAGCGTGAGCGTGAGAGTCGCGCCTCCCTTGAGGTCTATGACGAGGGCGTAAAGACTCCCCTCACCGAGAAAATGCGCCGTGACTCTCTCCAGACGGGAATCCTCCGCGAGCGGAGTGAGGCTCACCGCAGAAGTGGAACGGTCGGCAAAAGAGGAAGCCTTGGCTGCAGAGGGGGCGGAGAACGCCTCGTCGAGCGCCATAAGCATAAGGGCGGGATTCTGCTCATAGTCGGGCGAGAGGCTGTCGAGCGTCTCGATATAGCATTCCTTCGCCTCTTCGTCGAGAGTCCAGCGGGTGGAACCGTCGCAGATGATACGCATTCCGTTGCCGCTGAGGCGGAAAGCCTTGTCCTGAAAGTTCAGGGTTCCGCTACCGCTGACCGGTATGTCACCGTCCCTGTAAACGAAACTGTAGCCGACAGTCACATATCTGCCTTTCACCGACTCCACGAAGGACGTGACGGGATTCCCCGCCGCCGCGCAGAAGCAGGCGGAAAGAAGCAGGAGAAAGGCGGCAAAAGCATTCTTTTTCATAATCTTATGGGCTGAACATAACGGGCGGATGTCTACTGCCCCAGAGTTTTCAGGATATCCTCCAGTTCCTCGGGCGAAGCCACCAGAACCTTGCGCGGCTTGGAACCCTCCTGCGGACCCACTATGCCGGCCTGTTCGAGCTGGTCCATCACGCGGCCAGCCTTCGCATAACCCATTCCGAGCCTGCGCTGGAGATCGGAGGTGGAACCCCTCTGAGTGTTCACCACGAGCTGAGCAGCCTCCACGAAGCGCTCGTCCAGGTCATCCACATCCAGAGCTGCGGACCCGCTGCCGTCCTGTCCCTCGGGAGACGGGTCAGGGAGATAGTAAGGAGTGTTATACGACTTCTTGTAGCCGGTCTGGGAGCCGATGTAGGCGGTGAGGTCATTGATCTCGTCGTTGCTGATGAAGCCGCACTGGATGCGCTCGGTATCGACTCCCGCATAATAGATCATATCTCCGCGCCCTATGAGTTTCTCCGCTCCGGTAGTGTCGAGGATGGTGTTCGAATCCACACGGGTGGAAACGCGGAAAGCTATGCGCGCGGGGAAATTGGCCTTTATGAGGCCGGTTATCACGTCCACGGAAGGCCTCTGGGTGGCGATGACCACGTGAATGCCCGCCGCACGGCCCTTCTGGGCCAGCCGGACTATGGAACTCATTATGCTGCGCTGCAGAGCCCGTCCCTCCGGACCCGAGCCGCCGGACATAGCGAGGTCAGCGTACTCGTCTATTATGACCACTATGTACGGCAGATACCTGTGCCCCTCGGTAGGGAGCAGCTTATGGTTCAGATATTTCTCGTTATAGAGAGTCACCTTGTTCACCAGCGACTTGCTGAGCAGGGCATACCTCTGATCCATCTCCATACAGAGCGAGCGCAGTGTCTTCTCGGCGTTCTTCGGATCCTTCACTATGGCACCCGACATCTCCTCCAGCTCGTCCCCCGCCGTAGGCAGCACCGCCAGATAATGCTTGATCAGACGGGCGTAGGCGGAGAATTCCACCATCTTCGGGTCTATGAACACGAGCTTCATCTCGGAAGGATGCTTGGCGTAGAGCAGAGATGAAACCAGAACGTTCAGGCCTACCGATTTGCCCTGTTTGGTAGCGCCCGCCACCAGAAGATGGGGAGCGTCCGCAAGGTCGAAGACGCGCACTTCCTTCTGGATGTTGCAGCCTATCGCCACCGGCAGTTCAGCCTTGCTGTTACGGAAAGCGGCACTGTTCAGAAGGGCCTTCAGCGGCACCGTGGCAGGCTTGTCGTTCGCAACCTCGATGCCTATGGAATCCGAAAGCAGGACTATACGCACTCCCCTGGCATTCAAGCTCATAGCTATATCTTCCGAACGGCTGCGCACCGAGGCTATCTTCACGCCCGGCGCCGGATACACCTTATACAGCGTGACGGTAGGACCCACGACCGCTTTCACTTCGCGGACTTCGATATTGTAATTCGAGAGGACGGCGCGGATGATGTTGTTGTTCTTCGTGAGCTCCGCGTCCGGCACTTCCTCACGGGTTTCCGAATAGTCTTTCAGCAGGTCCAGAACAGGAAGCCTGTAGTCGGGAAGCCCTTCCGGAGGGTCAATGCGGACATTTATGCGCGGGAGCGGCACGCTGACCTCAGTGTTCAGTCCGCACCCGCGGTCGATGTCGGAAAGCCCGCCGTTCTCCGTTTCCGGAACGGTTTCCGTCACAGAAGCTTCCGGGGTGCTGCGCGGCGGTGCGGAATCAGGCTCCGCTTCAGTTTCCGGCTCCGGCCAGGCATCCGGTTCCGGCTCTGTCCCGGGGCCCTCCGGCAGTCCGGTTTCCGGAGTTTCATCCGTCTCCGGATTTGCTGCCGCAGGCTCTCCCTCCGGGGATTCCCCGTCACGGTCTTTCGCTGAGAACAGGCCGTTGAACCAGCGCAGGAAGCGATGGCTCGCGAAAAGCAGCCACATCACCACGAGCAGAAGCGTAGAGAGAATGGTGGCCGGCAGACCTATGAGGTCCAGCGAGCGGACTATGAGACTCGCTCCGCACTCGCCGCCGAGTCCTCCGCCGAAAACGCTCCCGAGGCCGAGGCACTGCCCGGCCAATGCGCATAGAAGCGAGGTGACGAACGCTCCGGTGACGGTCACAAGGATGGTGCGCAGCACGCGTATGCGGTATCTCCTGGTCAAAAGACGCACGGATATAGCCGCCATCAGCGCCACGAGAGCGAGACTCCCCAGACCGAACCATCTGTAAACGAGAAGCCGAGACCACTTGAGACCCAGTTTTCCGGCCAGATTTGCGCAAGAACGGGCGCTGTCCATAATGGCCGGGTCGGTGAGCAGACTCTGGTCACGCT
>CAVKLO010000073.1:0-7016 GCA_963656985.1 Bulleidia sp.
AGCAACTTTATAGACTACGTCCGCATATACTGCGCGTCCGGACACGGAGGGGCGGGATCCACTCACCTCTACAGGGCCAAATATGTACCGAAGGGCGGACCGGACGGCGGCGACGGAGGACGCGGAGGCCATATCATCCTCAAGGCCAACTCCCAGTTCTGGACCCTCATCCACCTCAAATACCGCAAAAATGTCAAGGCCGGTGACGGAGGCAAGGGAGAGGGCGGAAACAGGCACGGCCGCAACGGAGAGGACATCACCCTCGAAGTCCCTCTCGGGACGGTGGTAAAGGACGCTGAGACCGGGGAAGTCATTATGGAACTCGTCGCCGACGGGGAGGAGAAGATCCTCTGCCGCGGAGGCCGCGGGGGGCTGGGAAACAGCAACTTCAAGTCCCCTACGATGCAGACCCCGCGTTTCGCCCAGCCCGGAGAGGACGGGACTGAAGGCTGCTTCATTATGGAACTCAAGCTGCTGGCCGACGTGGGGCTTGTGGGATTCCCGAACGCGGGGAAGTCCACCCTCCTCTCCACCATCACCTCAGCCAGACCGAAGATAGCGGACTACGCCTTCACCACCCTCGAACCTAATCTGGGCATAGTGAAGTACTACGATGACCGCTCGTTCGTTATGGCCGACATCCCCGGAATCATCGAGGGGGCCCACGAGGGCAGGGGCATAGGCATAAGATTTCTGCGCCATATCGAGCGCAACTCCGTACTGCTATTTATGGTATCCGCAGAAGAAGAGGACATCGCGAAAGCCTACGAAACCCTGCTGAACGAGCTCAGAGAGTATAACCCTGAGCTTCTCGTGAAAGACCGGGTGCTCGCGGTCACCAAATGCGACCTGACAGACTCCCGCCGGGAAAAGAAAATCGCCGGAACGCTCCCCGAGGGCATCCCGCACGTATTCATCTCATCCCTCAGCCGGAAGGGTCTCAAGGAACTCAAGGAAATGCTCTGGACAGCCCTGCACAGATGATAGACACCCTTCATACCTTCGACCAGCACCTCACCCTGCTTCTGAACCGCTTCCACAGTTCCTGGGCAGACGCTTTCTGGCAGTTTATGTCGGACATCCAGGTCTGGTTCCCCCTCTACATCATAGTCCTCGTGATGCTCTTCATCCGTCTGGGCTGGAAAAAAGCCTTGATCGTGACGGCATCTCTGATACTGACCATCGTCATCACCGACCAAGTAGCGAATCTCATAAAGAACAGCGTCACCCGCCTGCGCCCCTGCTACGACTACACGATGCTCAGCGGCGGACTCCACGTTCTCGAGAAGCGTTCCGGCTACTACGGTTTCTTTTCCGGCCATTCGGCCAATGCCTTCGGCTTCGCGGCGGCTTCCCTGATCGGCCTGCGGAACGACCGCCGGCGGCGCTTTCTGGGCTACGCCGCGATGATTTACGTCTGGGCGACCCTCATCGCCCTGAGCAGAGTCTTCGTCGGCAAGCACTATCTGGGCGACATAGTCGTCGGAGCTCTCATAGGCAGCATCTTCGGCACTCTCCTCGCATTCGCGGCAAGGTATCTCATAAAAAGGATACATCCCGCCTCCCCACAGGGGACATAAATGAAGATGACTAACCTCTAAAAACACAAGATATGAGACTTGAACAGCTGTCGGCCGCATTTCTGATGATGATTCTCGCGGCATCGTGCGCCGGTCCGGGCGGAAACGGAATCATACGGACGGAAACTCCCGCCAGGCCGGCCGGAGTAGAGAGCGTCCTCGGACTTACAGTCCCGGCGATGGACACCGTGCGTGTCGGCTTCGTCGGGCTCGGAATGCGGGGAGCGGACGCAGTCTCCCGCTACACCTATATCCCGGGAGTGAAGATAACCGCCCTCTGCGATGTAGAGGCTGAAAGAGTCGAGAATTCAAATAAGAGATTGGAAGCCGCAGGCTTCCCGAAAGCTGCCGGCTACAGCGGAAGTACCGAGGAGTACCGCCGGCTCTGCGAGCGCGAGGATGTGGACCTCGTCTATGTCTGCACCGACTGGAAGAGTCACGTTCCGATCGCACTCTACGCTATGGAGCACGGCAAGAATGTCGCCGTCGAGGTGCCGGCCGCCGCATCTCTGGAGGACATCTGGGCACTCATCGATATGTCCGAGAAGACGCGGAAACACTGTATGATGCTGGAAAACTGCTGCTATGACTTCTTCGAGATGACGGTCCTGACTATGGCGCAGAAAGGCGTGCTGGGTGAAATCATCCACGGCGAAGGCTCCTATCATCATAATCTCGACCCGTTCTGGGACGTCTACTGGAACAATTGGAGGCTCGATTTCAACAGGACTCACAAGGGTGACGTCTATCCTACCCACGGTCTCGGGCCTGTCTGTCAGGTTATGGGAATCCACAGGGGCGACCGCTTCAAGACGCTCGTGGCTATGGAGACCCGGGCCGTTAACGGTCCCAAGCACGTGGAGGCCCGCACGGGAGAGAAATGCGACGACTTTCAGAATGGCGACCTCACTATGACTATGATTTCCACCGAAAAGGGCCGGACCATACTCGTCGAGCACGACGTGATGACACCGCGGCCTTATGACCGGATGTACCAGATCGTGGGAAGCGAAGGCTATGCCGGAAAATATCCTGTACGGCAGCTCTGCCTGCGCGAGAACGCCCGTGAAGGCGCAGCTGTCGATTACGCAGATCCCGGCGGCGAGAAGATTTACTCCGGAGAAAGTCTCGACCGTCTTATGGAGCAGTACCGGAATCCTGTCCTGACCCCCGAACTCGAGGCTCTCGCGCGAGAGGTCGGCGGACACGGCGGGATGGATTTCATTATGGACTATCGTCTCATCTATTGCCTTAGGAACGGCCTGCCGCTCGATATGGATGTCTATGATATGGCCGAGTGGTGCTGTCTTACCGAGCTCGGGAAGATATCTATGGAGAACGGGAACGCCCCGGTCGAGGTCCCGGACTTCACCAGAGGCGAGTGGAACCGCCTCGAAGGCTTCAGTTACGCCTTCGCCGGGGCTAATTAAGAGGCTGAGCAATGGGTTCTGAGCAATGAGCGGAGTAAGAGGCTGAGCCAGAGCAAAAAGACGGACAAGCAACTTAATTTCGACATAGAAGATGCAGAAGATTCTGATAGTGGAGGATGACAGCGACATCCGCGAGATTCTGAGTTTCAACCTGGAGAACGCCGGTTATGAGGCCCTTAGCGCCGCATCGGCAGAGGAGGGTCTGAAGCTCTTCACTCCCGATATGGGACTCATTCTTCTGGACGTGATGCTCCCGGGACTCAGCGGCTACCAGATGGCCCGCAAGATCCGCACGGAACAGGGAAGCGATGTCCCCATCGTGTTCCTTACGGCCCGCACTGCGGAAAACGACATTCTCACCGGCTTCTCCGCCGGAGGAGACGACTATATCTCCAAGCCGTTCTCGGTGAATGAAGTTCTTGCGAGAGTGAAAGCGGTACTCAAGCGCAGCAGGAGCGCGGGACATACTTCGACGGGGATTCTCGCCGCCGGACCGCTCGCTATGGACCCCTCGACAGGGAAAGCCACTCTGGAGGGCAGAGAACTTCAGTTCTCCCGCAAGGAATTCGATCTTCTGGCACTTCTTGCCGGATCCCCCGGCCGTTATTTCTCCCGTGCCGCGTTCATCGGCGAACTGTGGAAAGACTCCCCTTATGTTCTCGACAGGACGGTCGATGTGCACATCGCCCGTATCCGCTCGAAACTGGGCCGCCATCATAATCTGGTGAAGAACCGCAGCGGTTTCGGCTATTATCTGGACAGCAGCTATGAAATCGATGATCATTGAGATAGTCTTCGCCGTGCTTGCCGCCGTCCTGTTGTGGGTCATCATCGACTGGACCCGCAGCAGAGCGCGCATCCGCTCCGAGCAGGAGGCCCGCAAACTGAAGCACGACCTGACGGGCAACATCTCCCACGAACTCAAAACCCCCGTGAGCAGCATCCGGGGCTATCTCGAAACTCTCGTAAACAATCCCGACCTCCCCGAGGATAAACGGCGGTTCTTCATAGAGCGCTCCTACCTGCAGTCGCTCCGCCTTACTGAAATGATCAGCGACATCTCCTTGATAACCAAGATGGAAGAAGCTCCGGACCAATTCAGTCTGGAATCCGTGAACATAAGGGACAGTTTCGAGGAGGTGATGGTGGAACTCTCCGGGAAGATCCAGGCGCATAACATTAAGGTGGAGAACCTTCTTCCTCCTGTCTATATCTCAGCGAACTATAATCTTCTCTATGCCATTTTCCGCAATCTTCTGGAAAACAGCATCAAATACGCCGGTGACGGCAGCAGCGTGCGGATTTCAGTACGGCTCGGGGCCGATGAGGATGTCTTCGACTACTCGGACGACGGCAAGGGCGTACCCGAGGAAGAACTCTCCCGCATCTTCACACGTTTCTACCGCCTCAGCGAAGACCGGGGAGGCACTTCCGGCGGTTCGGGCCTCGGACTCTCCATAGTCCGTAACGCAGTTCTCTTCCACAAAGGCAGCATTGCCGCCTACCTTCCGCAGGGTGGCGGTCTGGGCTTCAGATTCTCCATAAGGAGGTAGGTTCTGCGGGATTGGACGGAAAAAGGCGGCCCCCGATGGGGACCGCCCGTTTTCCGTCCGTTATGCCCTCGGACTATTTCTTCTGCGCATCTATGGTGCGGAGCATCTCTTCTACCGCCGTCTGAAGCTGCTTATCCTCGCCCCGGAGCGAAGAAGCCGGGTCATTGTACACGAGAATGTCAGGCTCGATCTGCTGATTCTCAAGCACGCTGCCGTCGCGACGGCTGATGGAAGTCACCTCGGGGATGCCGAAGATGAGACTGTTGTCTATCTGGGTCTCCCACCATACCGCCGTCATTGTGCCCGGAACCGGCGCACCGATGAGCTTGCCCAGGCCGAGTTCACGATAGACGTAAGGGAAGCCCGAAGCATCGGAGTAGTTGTCCTCGCAGATCAGCACGCAGGACGGCTTCAGCCACTTGCTGTAAGGCTCGGTGCCGATATACTGCCCGCGCGGCACGAAATCTATGTATCCCTTGCCGCTGAGGAAAGTGGCGAGGTCATCGTGCAGCCAGCCGCCGCCGTTGTGACGGGTATCCACTATCAGGGCTTCGCAGGCGCGGTACTTGCCGAGAGCCTTCGAATAGACCTCACGGAAGCTCTCTGAGTCCATTCCCTTCACGTGGACGTAGCCCACGCGACCGCCGGAAAGCTTCCGGACCATATCCTCGCGCTGACGCACCCACCTGGTATAGAGCTGATTCTGGTCGGTGAAGGTGGACTTCACGCGGATATCCGCAGTCTTGCCTCCGCCCTTGTTCACAGTGAGCAGCAGGTTCTTTCCGGCCTTGTTCGCAAGCGGATCCCAGATGGACGAACCAGCCTCTATCTCCACGCCGTCGATGGCTTCGATAATGTCTCCCGCCTTGATTTCCGGGTCCACGAGAGTCAGACAGCTTCCCGGGAGCACTTCCTTAATCTTCAAACCCTTGCCGTTGTACTGCGGGTCGAATATGACGCCGAAATGGGCGGTATTCTGACCGCCGCGATAGTAGTAGCGCGCGCCGGTGTGGGAGGCGTTCAGCTCGCCGAGCATCTCGGAAAGCAGGTCGCGGAAATCGAAGTTGTTCTTTATGTGAGGCAGGAACTGCGCGTAATTATCCCTGAAGCCGTCCCAGTCTATGCCGTGGATGTTCTCGTCATAGAACTTCTCCTTCACCTGCTTCCAGGCGTGGTGGAAGATGTACTCCCGCTCTGCGGCCGGCAGGTAGTCATACTCCGCGGAGAAGCTCAGCGACTTGGAGCTGCCGGAATTCACGTCGATGCGTGAGATGCCCGAACCCGAGAGCACGAAGAAGTACTTGCCGTCCCTGTCCGGATAGAAGGAACCGTAGACATTCTTGGTGATGACTTTGACATTGCCTTTCTTCACGTCCAGCATACAGAGGTCCGAAGAGCTTTCGAGTCTCTGGACATAGTAGAGCTTCTTTCCGTCGGCAGTCAGATAATGGTCTCCCAGACGGCCCGAGCTGCGGGTCAGACGCACGATGCGGTCATCCCTGTTGTCCAGGTCGAGCACGAGTTTCTCCATCTTGTTCTTCTCGGCCTTGACACTGTCTTTCGCCTCCTTCTTCTCTTCCTTCTTCAGCTCTTTCTCGCTTTTGAGAAGTTTGTCAAGCTCGTCCTCCTCCTCGTTCCTGGTGAACTCGAAGTAGGTCTTGGCGTCGAAGAACATCGCATAGATGTCATCCTCGGCACCCCAGCTTCCGTGGCTGCGGTAGCCGTATTTGTCCGATGTCCAGGTCATAGCCTTTCCCTTCATCGCCCAGCGGAAGCCTCCGTCTGAGTAGCCGCTGCGGGTGAGGTCGGTGACAGCGCCCGTCTCCACATCGATGAGAGCCACGTCCGCATTATTCCAGCCGCCGTCCGCCTGGTATCCGCTCAGGAGATAATGGCTGTCCGGACTCCACTCGAAGCTCTGGTCGCCGTCCTGGTAGGAATAGTTCGCGTTCTTGTCGAGCACGCTCTTCTCCTTTCCGCTCTTGAGGTCCTTCACCACTATTTCAGTGCGGTCGCGAAGGAAGGCCAGTTTCTTCCCGTCCGGAGACACCGCCGGCTGCGAGCAGGTCACGCCTTTCTCGCTCACAAGTTCCTCCTTCATTTTCACCGAATAGGTGAAGTATTTGTCGTTCTTCTCCGTGAGGGAAGTCTTGTAGATGCCCCAGCAGCCGTCGCGCTCGGCTCCGTAATAGAGCTCGCGGCCGTCCTCGGAGAAGCTGACGCCCCTTTCGCGTCCCGGAGTGTTGGTGATGCGGCGTGTGCTGCTGTAGTCGATGGAGGTGACGAACACGTCCCCGTGCGCCACGATGGCCACTTCCTTGCCGTTAGGCGAGATGGCGATGTCGGAGGCGCCGCTCCGGAGCGAGCGCTCGATCTTCTCGCGGTCCTGGCTGTCCTTGGCGAGAGTCACCGCAAGTTTTACCGGCTGCCCGCCCTCGCGCACAGTGTAGAGT
>CAVKLO010000074.1:0-6976 GCA_963656985.1 Bulleidia sp.
GATGTGGGAGATGTGGGAGATGTGGGAGATGTGGGAGATGTGGGAGATGTGGGAGTAGGAGAAAAAGAGGAGGGCATCTTATGAAGGCAAGAGTTCTGGCCCTGCTTGTGAGCCTGCTGCCGCTGACATCCGCTCTGCTGGGGGCGCAGACGCTGCTTAAGAGCGTGCAGCAGACGGAGTACGTGCGGACGGAATGTAACCGCATTCTCTTTCCCGGCGACTCCTCCGCCTACGGAAAGCTCTACGCCAAGATGGACTCCGTCCTCTTCCTGGGCGCGGGCCATATGAGCATCGTGCATATCGGAGGCTCGCACGTGCAGGCCGGCACTTTCACGGGACGCCTCAGGGAGAATCTGCTCGGTCTGCGTCCCGGTCTGGACGGCGGCCGCGGCCTGCTCTTCCCCTTTTCCGCCGCGCACACGAACAGCCCGGGCAGTTTCACGACGAACTACAGCGGCTACTGGAAAGTCAGCAAAAACATATCCAAGTCGCCGGACAGGCGTCTGGGACTCACCGGAATGGCGCTCACGACCGGCGAAGACAGGTCGTACATACAGGTGACCGCCGTCCCGCGGGACCCGAAGCCCGGTCAGGCGCAGTTCAGCTTCGACAGCGTCCGCGTGCTCGGCTACAGCGGCGCGGAGCGCGAGCCGATGCTCATTCTCGCCCCCGGCGATACTCTCTGCGGACGCAAAGCGTCCAATGACTCCTGCTGGACCTTCCCTCTTCCGGCCTTTACGGATTCGCTGAGGCTGACCACCCGGGGGAAGGGCGAATTCACCCTCACGGGTCTGATTCTGGAGAGTTCCCGTCCCGGGATCACCGTGTCGGAAATCGGGGTGAACGGAGCTTCCCTGGCCTCTTACGCCAGATGTCCCGATCTGGAGCGCGACCTCGCGCTGCTGCGGCCTGACCTGGTGATACTCGGCATAGGAATAAACGACGCCTCGGGGCCGAACTTCTCCGAAGACGGCTTCATCTCCGGATATAAGCTGCTGATAGACAGGATACATTCTGCGGCTCCGGACTGCGCCGTGCTGCTGATTACGAACAACGACTCCTGCCGCCGCATCCGCCGTCAGGGCTATGTCACGAATCCCAACGGAGCCGTGGCCGAAAGGGCCTTCCTGCGTATCGGGAAAGAATGCGGAGCGGGAGTGTGGGACCTTTTCGAGATTATGGGAGGACTCGGTTCCATAAAGAAATGGGAGGCTGCTGCACTGGCGCAGCGGGACAAGATCCATTTCACCGAAGCCGGGTATGAACTGCTGGGCGACCTGCTCTTCAATGCCCTTATGGACAGATATGCGCAACATTTGATGAATTCGGATTTGTGATGGGCATAATGGATGTGGCAGCGGATTTTCTGAAAAACCTGTTCTCCTTCGACCAGGCTCATCCGCTGCTTTTCACTCAGTTCTATTTCTGGGCTTTCTTCGCGACAGTCCTGGCCTTCCTCTGCGTATTCCGGAACAGGGTCCTGCTGCGCAACGCCTTCCTCTTTTTCGTCAGCCTCTTTTTCTACTATAAGACCAGCGGACTCTTCCTGATACTCTTCGCCTTCGTGATAGTGTTCAACTACGCCTCCGCCCTGGTCCTCTCCGCCATAGAGGGGAAGGCCGGAAGGAAGGTCATAGTCATACTGAGCGTGGTCACTGACCTCTCGCTGCTCTGCTATTACAAGTACGCGTATTTCCTGACGGATGTGGTGAACAACCTCTTCGGGACGGAGTTTGTCGTCCGGGACCTGTTCGCGCAAGCGGGGAACGCATTGGCCGGCTCGCCGGCCTTCAGCGTGGACTCCATCTTCCTGCCGGTCGGCATCTCGTTCTTCATCTTTCAGGCTGTCAGCTACGTGGTGGACGTCTCGCGGCGCACGATTCCGCCGATACGCAACTTTCTGGATTTCGGCTTCTACCTGAGCTTTTTCCCTCAGCTGGTCGCCGGGCCTATCGTGCGGGCGAAAGAGTTTATGCCTCAGCTGCACAAGCCGTTCTTCCTCGGGCGCAGGCAGTTCGGCATCGCGGTGTTCTGGATTCTGAACGGTCTGGCGAAGAAGCTGATACTCAGCGACTATCTGGCTGTGAACTTCTGCGACCGCGTCTTCGAGAACCCTCTTCTGTACACCGGTTTCGAGAACCTGACGGCGCTGTTCTGCTACTCCCTCCAGGTCTATGCGGACTTCTCGGGCTACACTGACATCGCCACGGGAGTCGCTATGCTGATGGGCTTCTATCTGCCGAAGAATTTCAACTCGCCCTACAAGGCGCGCAACCCGGTCGAATTCTGGAAACGTTGGCACATTTCGCTTTCGAAATGGCTGCAGGACTACCTTTACATCCCTCTCGGAGGCAACCGCAACGGCACTTTCGGCTCTTATGCCATCATACTCGGCATCGCTTTCCTCGCCTCGGCTCTCGCGGGGAGCTGGTGGGTGTTCGGGGCGGTGGCTGTGGTTGCGGCGGTGCTCGCGCTGCTGATCGTCTTCTGCGGGAAGTACCGCAAAGAGCTGATAGCGGACATAAACCGTATGGACACTATGCTGCTCGGGGGCCTGTGGCACGGGGCGAGCTGGAACTTTATGATATGGGGTGGGCTGAACGGTGTGGGGATGCTCATATACCGATTCTGGAAAAGCTGCAACATTTATCTGAGGACGCTCGTCATCGGAGCGGTCTGCCTGGCCTTCTACATTCTGAAGCTGTGCTTCGGAGCCGCAGTGTTCAATATGTTCTTCGTCTGGACTCTGATAATCTTCGCCGGGGCCTTCGTCAGGATGCTGTATCACCTGATGCGCTTCAAAGCGTCTTTCGCCTGGCTTGAGACCGTCTGGGCGATAGCTATGACCTTCATTTTCATCACCTTCACCCGCCTGTTTTTCCGCAGCGGCTCGAATCTGGACCCCGCAGAGGCTAACGAGCAGGCGTGGAACACGGCTAAGAATATGGTGGAGCGCATCGGCGGGGAGTGGGACCTGTCGCTGATTCCGCAGATGGCGCTCCAGCACCTCGGAGTGCTGCTCGTGTTCGCGGCCGGTATGCTGATACATTGGCTGCCGGAGCGTCTGAAGCGGCGCTACCGCATCATTTTCGCTAGCCTGCCGCTGCCGCTTATGGTTCTGGTCTGCGTTCTGGCGGTCTTCATCATCTGCCAGTTCGTCACTTCAGACCTTCAGACCTTCATTTATTTCCAGTTCTAGGCGGTGTGTCGCAGGAGTGTGTGACGCAGGGTGTCCGCTCAGGAACGGGCGCCGCTTTCAGAAGCCGTTTCTGGCAGGACTTGCGGAGCCGGGGCTGATTTCGAGAAGTTCACCAGCAGCACTCCCCCGAGGACCGCGACCACCGCGAGGATTTTCGGGACGGTGAGAGTGTCCATACCTATAATGATGCTGATAGTGATGGCGAAGAGCGGCTGGAGGTAGGAGTACATACTGACGAGGGTCGGCCGTATGCATTTCTGGCCCAGCGGGATGAGGAAGTAGGCTACGAATGTGGCGAACACGATGAGGTAGCCGAGTTCCAGAGCGAAACTGCCGCTGACTGCCGAGAAGTCGAAGGCGAGAATCTCGCGGGCGGAGAACGGCAGCGACATCAGGAAGGCGAAAAGGAAGATCCATTTCATAAAGGTGACGACCGAGTAGCGCGAAATCAGAGGGCGGAAGATGCCCAGGTAGAGCGCGAAGCCCAGACCGTTCAGCAGCGCGAGCACATATCCCCGGAGGGAGGAAGTCTCGGGGCCGGAAGACGAGGTCTTGCTCGTCAGTATCAGGAAGACTATTCCGACGAAACTGAGCATAACCCCGGATACCTTCTTGCCGGTTATGGGTTCCTTGAGGGCTATGGCCGCGATGAACATCGTGAAGATGGGGGTGACGGAGCTTACCACGGACCATCCCATAGGGGTGATGATGGGACTTGCCGTCAGAAAGGTCATCTGGGTGAGGAAGAAACCCAGCAGTGATGCCAGGAGGATTTTCGGGAAATCGCGGGCGGCGACCTTCTCGGCGGGACGCAGCAGCGATATGATCCAGAAGAGCGCTCCCGCGCCCAAGGCCCGCAGACAGAAGATGGCGATGGGAGAGAGGAGATGGTCGGCGGTCAAATCTTTGGTAGTGATGATGTTGATACCGAAAATCGAATACGCCGTAAAACAGGCGAGGTGTCCGAGTAATACTTGTCTATTCTTCATAATTCACAGGTCTTTTTCGCACGGGCTCCTTCTGTGCGGGAGCTCTTCTGAAAAGGCCGGCAAATATAGCTATATGTTCGGATTATTCGCCGAAAAACGCGTATAAATCTTCCCTGCGATTTGCTGAGTGATTCTTAAAAAACCTTCACAAAAACTGACCATTATTTTTTCATCATCACTAACTTTGCGGCCCGAAAAATGGAGACGTCCGCGCCCCGGACCGGCCGGGGAGCGGAGACAGATTAGATTTTACGCATTATGAACTGGTTGTGGACTGTTCTGCTGCTTATAGGTTCCAATATCTGTATGACGATAGCCTGGTACGGCCATCTGAAACTGCAGCAGATGCATATCTCCGATTCCTGGCCGCTGATGGCCGTGATACTCTTTTCCTGGGGCATCGCATTCTTCGAGTATTGTCTGCAGGTTCCGGCTAACCGCATAGGTTCAGCCATAAACGGCGGTCCCTTCTCCCTTATGCAGCTCAAGGTCATACAGGAGGTCATCTCGCTTACCGTCTTCACCGTCCTGGTGATGGTCTTCTTCAAGGGCGAAACCCTCCACTGGAACCACCTCGCCGCCTTCATCTGCCTGATAATGGCAGTCTTCTTCGCATTCCTGAAGTAGGATTGGACGCGGAAGCGGCCGCACAGCCTTCGATTGACGTCTTTGAGACAGGAAGAGAGTGCGGTGACGGCCACGAAAAAACGTTTTATCTCATCCCTTCGATGTACTTTAACACATCGAAGGCCACGTTTTTGCCCATTTTCGTGGCCACTGATGCACTTAGAGCCACGAGGGAGGACCGAAGGAATGGAGTCCAGTAATGCAGTTCTGGGATGAGGCGCGGCGATGGGTGTGACTGAAGATGAAGGGATGCCTCCGGAGGGCAGACTCCGTGAACGCAATCATCTTCTGCGGCCGGCTCCGCCGTCCAATACGTCCCCGGAGTCTGCCCTCCGGAGGCATCCCACAGATGGTCACCTGCTCTCCGACAGGCGGATAAATGATAATTTAGAGGCTGCCTGTCTGAATTTGCCTGACAGCAGTATAAAGAGAGGCAATCTGGTGCTATCGGCATAATTTCGTTCAATATAACCCCCAAATAGCCCATTTTCTTGCCGATGTCGGCAAAAAACCTTATATTTGAAACGGCATTTGTCGTTAATTTGTGCCGACAGTGAGATATGGATTACATTTCTACAAAAGAATATGCGGCGGCACACGGGGTCGCTGAACGCACAGTAAGGAACTATTGTGTTCAAGGGAAAATTGCCGGAGCCCGGCTTATCGGCAAAACTTGGAATGTGCCAGCAGATGCGCCACTTCCTCATCGCAAAAATGCAAAAATCAGAATATCGCCCCTGCTGAAGACACTTCGGGAGCAAAAAGATTCCGGAATCAAGGGTGGAATATATCACCGCACACAGATTGAACTGACCTACAATTCAAACCACATCGAAGGCAGCCGATTGACAGAGGAACAGACCCGTTATATATTTGAGACTAATACTATAGGAATCACAGACGATGCGGTAAAGGTGGACGACATCATTGAAACCACCAATCATTTCCGCTGCATAGACTTCATAATTGACCACGCGAAAGAGCCGCTGACAGAAAGTATAATTAAACGGCTGCACAGTTTACTGAAAAGCGGGACGTCTGATGCTTCGAAATCATGGTTCGCGGTCGGTGAGTACAAAAAGATACCGAACGAGGTAGGTGGAATGGAAACGACTTCACCGCAGAAAGTAGGGATGGAACTTCGCGCACTGTTGAAAGATTACAAAAGTAAAAAGACGATTGGCTTTGAGGATATACTTGACTTTCACCAACGTTTCGAGTCCATTCACCCATTTCAGGACGGCAACGGCAGGGTCGGGCGTTTGATAATGTTCAAGGAATGTCTGAATCACGACATTGTTCCGTTCATCATTACTGACGAACTGAAACTGTTCTACTACCGTGGTCTGCACGAATGGAAAACAATCCCGGGCTACCTCCGTGACACCTGCCTTACTGCTCAAGACTATTATAAGAAACTTCTTAACTACTTCAAAATCAAATATTGACGGCCAATGCTTGACCATTCATTAAAAGCGGCAGAAGCTCGTCTCGCTGCTTAGTGAGGGAACTTATTTCCTGATTATTGCTAATAATCATCTCAAAAAGCAGGTTCAGCCTTTCCTCAAGCCTTAGCGGTAATTCAGCATCACGAGGAATAGCTATTGTACTTTGCTTTAGATGGTCTTGAGTTATATGACCCATCGTTGTTTTTCTCGCATCCGCCATCGCTTTGAATACCCCGACATAATCGAGTAATTGGTAGTAATAGAATGATCTCGGGAATCCATTCTTAGGGGTTACTTTAAAGATATGTTGGTTGAGACCGCCGTTGCCATAAGCCCACCGCATAACTTCTAACGAAGCCGACCAAGAAAACAAAACATCTCCGTCATATACCCTTACAGGTTCTGGAATATCTGATGTCACCCATTCAGTATCAGCGGACAGCCCTTCATGCATCTCCTTTATTTTGATAACAGGTAGTTTCCTGTCATCAGTAGGGCGATATTTTTGGCAAGCCAAGCCGTTAGTATATTCTGCAATATCTAACAAAGTTCCGCAGCGCCATCCTTCCGGTATCTTGCGTTTCAACTTCTCATTCCACACCATAGCTCCACCGCTGCTCTTGTACGGCTTGCCCTCTTCGTTCGGGAAGTCGAACTGCACGAACCAGTAGTCGTAGAGTTGTTTAGCCATCGCCTCTAAATTATCATTTATC
>CAVKLO010000075.1:0-6838 GCA_963656985.1 Bulleidia sp.
CCCTGGTGGACTGCGACACGGTGGGGGAGACTAATCTGAACCGCCAGATCATCGCCCTGCACTCCACCCTCGGCGCAGCGAAATCCGATATCCTGAGGAAGCGGCTGCTGGACATAAATCCTTCGGCGGAGATACGGGTGATGGAGAAATATGTGCACGAGGATACGGTGGAAGAGGTGTTTTCCGGGATTGGACGGAGTCCGGACTATGTCGTGGACGCGATAGACACGCTCAGCCCGAAGATAGCTCTCATACAGTATTGCCTTGTGCACGGGCTGCGGCTTGTGAGCTCGATGGGCAGCGGGGCGAAATTGGACGCGACAGCGGTCCGCGCCGATGACATCTCGCGCACGAAGATGTGTCCGCTGGCGCATATGCTCCGCAAGCGTCTGCATCATCTGGGCATAAGCGAGGGCTTCACCGCCGTCTATTCCGTGGAGCCCCCGAGACGCTCTTCGGTAGTGCTCGAGGAGAGCCGGAACAAGAAATCCCAGGTCGGGAGCATTTCCTATCTGCCGGCGGTTTTCGGCTGTGTCTGCGCCCAAGTGGTGATCAGGGACATAGCGGGATTTTAGAGCTTGTCCCGCCTGTACGGCATCCGTTGCGGCGCAGGGCTTTTTTGTGCCGCTTCCGATAAAAAGACGGAAGAAATAGCAGTGTTATTCTTCAATAGTTACTAAATTTGCAAGATTGACGGAAGTAAAGTATCAAAACCTCACCAGATGCAGAATTATATCATATCGGAAGTGAAAAGCCGCAGGGATTTGCGGGATTTCATCAGGTTTCCGGACGAGCTGTACCGGGACTGTCCGCAGTATGTGCCCGCGCTGCATTCCGACCAGCGCAATTCGCTCACGAAAGTCTCCACACTGAAGTATTGCAGACGCAGAATGTGGCTGGTCAGGGACGGAAAGAAAGTCGTCGGAAGGATCTGCGCGATGATAAACCCCCGCTATAACGAGCTGTATTCGAAAAAATGCATCCGTTTCGGCTGGTTCGACTGCATCGAAGATCTCGAGGTCGCCCGTATGCTTCTGTCCGCGGCCGAAGACTGGGGCAGACGGGAGGGGATGACACAGATTCACGGGCCGCTTTACTACAACACTCTCGGCAAGCAGGGGATGCTGGTGGAGGGTTTCGAGAACATCCCGCCGTTCAACTGCATCTATAACTATCCTTATTACAACGACCTTGTAACCTCTCTGGGCTTCACCAAGGAATGCGACTGGGTACAGTACAGGATTCCCGCCGACCACGGAGTTCCGGAAAAGGCCGAGCGGGTGGCCAAGATAGTGATGGAAAGGTACAATATCCATTTCGGCAGCATCGACGAGATGAAGAAGGACCGCGGCAAGGTGAGGGAGTTCTTCAAGATATATAACGACAGCTTCGCCTCGGCCGTCTATAACTTCATCCCGTTCACGGAGGATGAAATCAAGGAAGAGGCGAAGTCCTGCATTCCGTTCATCTCGGACAAGGCGAGCACCATTCTTCTGGACGAGAATGACAATCTGGTGGCTTTCGGGATTTCTTTCCCGAGCATATCCAGGGCCCTCCAGAAGGCGAAGGGGCATCTGTTCCCTTTCGGATGGATACATCTGCTGAAGGCCATCAACGACTACGAGTACACCGACCTTATGCTTAACGGGGCCACACCGGAGTGGCAGAATAAGGGCATCTCGGCGGTGTATTACAAGGAGATGAGCGTGAGGGCGAAAAAGATAGGGAACCACTGGGCCGTCACGAATCCTCAGATAGAGACTAACAGCGCGGTGAACATATGGGGCAGCTACGAGCACGAGCTTTATATGAGACGCCGCTGCTACATCAAGGACATAGATTAGATATCACACAGCGTTTATGGCAGACAATACATTGCTTGAGAAGGTCCTGTCGCTTCAGGACAAGTACAGATCCCTTCAAGACCAGCTTTCGAGTCCCGACGTGATGTCGGATATGAAGAGATACGTGCAGCTGAACAAGGACTACAAGGAACTCCAGCCCATCATCGAGGCCGGTCTCGAGTACAGCAGGATGCTGGACGAGATAGCTGCGGCGAAGGACATCCTCATAAACGAGAAGGATGAGGAGCTGCGCGAGATGGCGCGCGAGGAGATGAACAGCCTGGAGCCGAAGATTCCCGAGATGGAGCAGAAGATAAAGCTGCTTCTCATCCCGGCGGATCCGGATGATTCGAAGAATGCGATGGTCGAGATCCGGGGCGGCACCGGAGGAGACGAGGCCGCCATTTTCGCGGGAGACCTTTTCCGTATGTATTCCAAATTCGCGGAGAAGCGCGGCTGGAAGCTTGAGATAAGCGAGCAGACCCCGGGTACGTCCGGGGGCTATAAGCAGGTGGTTTTCAAGCTTTCCGGAAACGACGGAGTGTACGGGGTGATGAAATACGAGTCGGGAGTGCACCGCGTCCAGAGAGTCCCTCAGACGGAGACCCAGGGCAGAATCCAGACCTCGGCGGCTTCAGTGGCCATCTTCCCGGAGGCCGGAGAATTCGACATCGAGCTGGACCCGGCGGACATCCGCAAGGACCTTTTCTGCTCATCCGGCCCCGGAGGCCAGGGCGTGAACACGACCTACTCGGCAGTGCGCCTCACCCACATCCCTTCCGGCATCGTGGTGCAGTGCCAGGAGGAACGCTCCCAGCTGAAGAATCTCGACCGCGCTATGGAGGAACTCAGGACCCGTCTGTATAATCTCGAGCATCAGAAGTATCTGGACGGCATCGCCGCGAAGCGCAAGACTATGGTCTCCACCGGCGACCGTTCCGCGAAGATCAGGACATACAATTATCCGCAGGGGCGCGTTACCGACCACCGCATAAACTGGTCTATGTACAATCTCCCCGCCTTTATGGACGGGGAGATTCAGGACTGCATCGATAATCTTCAGGTGGCCGAAAATGCCGAACGCCTGAAGGAAGCGGGGGATTAATCCCCGGTCAGTTTTTTCAGAGAGAGTTCCACGAGCTTGCGTACTGACGGCTTGTAGTCCGTATCCGCATCTTTCAGGTAGCGGTTCGCTATCACGCAGCATACCGTGCCCGCATCGTGCCCCAGATGGGCGCACAGACCTGCGAGAGCGGATCCCTCCATCTCGAAATTCGTGATGCGGTAGCCCTTCCAGCGGAATTGTTCGAAATCCTCGAGCATATCCGGCATAGCCAGAGCGTTGCGCACCACGCGGCCCTGAGGCCCGTAGAATCCGGGAGCCGAAATGGTCATCCCCTTCACCGTGCAGTCCTCGAAACGTCTGATGAGGGACTCGCTCGCCCTGACGAAATACGGGTCAGGCAGATGCCTGTCCCAATGCACGGCTTTCTTGAAAGCCTCCTCGAAGTCAGGCAGAGCGATTCTGTCCCTGTCCGCATACCAGTTCAGAAGGCCGTCGCAGCCCACCGAGATGTGGGAGAAGATGAAGGATCCGAGAGGGATGTCCGGCTGGATAGCGCCGCAGGTGCCGATGCGCAGCACCGTCAGGCGGCGATGTTCCGCCTTGGGTTCGCGGGCGGTGAAGTCTATGTTCGCCAGAGCGTCCAGCTCGGTCATCACGATGTCGATATTGTCGGTGCCTATGCCGGTGGAGAGTACCGTGATCCTCTGCCCGTCATATTTTCCTGTGATGGAGACGAACTCGCGCGAGGCCTTGCGGAACTCCTTGTCAGTGAGGAATTCCCCGACCATATCCACTCTGCCGGGGTCCCCGACGAGGATGACCTTGTCCGCGAGGTCTTCGGGACGCAGATGGATGTGGAATGCCGACCCGTCCGCGTTGATTATCAGTTCAGATTCTGCTATTCTCATATTCACTGTTTTTTTATGGAAAGTTCAAATGTAGTTTTTTTATGCGGAATTTCCTACTTTTGCGCTTGCGAAACGAAAGGGGGAGCCTGCCCCTTCATAAATACACGACATTATGTGGCAGAGAGCACAGACACTTTACATAGCTATCGCGACGGTTCTCATCGCGGTGATGTTTTTCAGCGTGAAGGCGGTCATTCCCGCTTCGGAGGGGAACTCGCAGGAGGAACTCAGATACACGGCCTACCTTCCGTATCTGATACTGCTCATAGTGATCACCGCCTTTAATTTCATCGCGCTCAACGCTTTTAAGTTCAGAGTGTTCCAGATGCGCACCACGGTGCTGGCGGCCATCGTCACGCTCGCTCTGCAGATCTGGCTTGCAGTGGATTTCGTCTCCACCCGCAGCGTGGTGAACTTCCGCATCAGCGCGGTCTTTCCGGCCATCGCCCTGATTCTCGATGTGATGGCCATCAGGGGCATAGCGGCCGACATCCTCGTAGCGGACAGCGTGAACCGTCTGCGCAGCAGCCGGAAGCACCACAGGAGAAAGTGACGGCGGTGCCCGTGCGCGGCGGAGGGCGGGATTGGACGCTGAAAGCGTCCGTCAGTTTATGTTTCTGGCTGAAGAGTTGAAGTACGCGAGAACGTTCTCCTCGTAGGTCTTGGTCACGGGAATCTGCTGGATGGTGTCGTTGTCAAGCTCGACTTCGTAGCCGTCCTTTTCCTTTTTCAGGGTGATGACCCTCTCCATATTCACGATGTATTTCCGGTGGCAGCGGATGAGCGGGCTGCCGGCGAAGCTTTCCTCGATGGTCTTCAGCTTGCAGCGGAGCATATACTGCTTCAGCGTGGAGTGGCTGTCCACGTACCAGACCTTTATATAATTGTCGTCGGACTCGATGTAAAGCAGACTCGACAGGTTCAGCGAGAGCTTGAGGTTGCCGCTGTTGTCGAAGAGGGTGATTTTTCTCTCCTCGCGCGGCTGGATCACCTCATCGGTGACTACGCTTCCGTAATTCATCAGGCGGATGGTGTTGTCCCTGTCATTCAGGGCGAAGTACATCGCAGAGAGCGTGTACGGGACCGCCATCGACATAAGGCAGTAAACAAGCGAGCTGAGGAAAATCACTTCGAAGGTCTGATCCTTGAGGTCGAGGATGCCGAAGCGGTCGCCTTCCACCGTGAACATAGTGTAGAGCAGGCACACCAGAGCTATCTCTCCGAGATTCCAGAGTATGTAGTGGAAATAGGTTATGGCGGCTCCGCTGCGGCCCACTCCGTAGAGCAGACGCTTGCTCAGGCAGACTACCAGAAGGGCTATGAAGAAGAAGAGCACGGTGAAACCGAAAGCTTCGCTGTCCGCCAGTTCGAACCAGACGTTATGCGAGAAGGGTACGCTGATGAGTAGCAGAACCACGGAGAACAGCGCGGTAAACACCACCGTCATCGTGATTTCGACTTTCCCGAGCAGATAGCCGGGCACTTTGTCATTCCAGGCGAACATCAAGGCAAATATAATGATAATATCGAAAAATACGTATATTTGCACCCGTACCAAAGATTGAATTATTGTGAACAGAAGAGTTGCAGTGACCGGGCTGGGAGTGATTTCCTGTGTGGGTAACGATGTGGAAAGTTTCTGGAACAGCCTTAAAGCGGGTGTCTGCGGAATTGACACCATATTTCCGGAGTCCGGCCTGCCGGTGAATATCGGCGGAACCATAAAGAACTTCAACCCCGAAGATTACGGAATCGACAAGCCTTTCGTCAGAAAGCAGGATATGTTTTCGATTTACGCCTTGGCCGCGGCAAATCAGGCCGTGGCGGATTCGGGCCTTCTGGCCGCTTCTGCTCCGGAGGGCGGGAACATCGACCCTCAGAGGCTCGGAGTCTATGTGGGTTCCGGAATAGGCGGCTTCGCCACCATCTCCCGTGAAGTGGAGAGGATGAAGGAGGACCCTACGGGACAGTGGGTTTCGCCTCTTTTCGTCCCGACTATGATATCGAATATCGCCGGCGGGCATATCGCCATCCGCCATCACGCCGAGGGTCCCTGTGTGAATATCGTCACCGCCTGCACCACTTCGACGAATTCGCTGGGAGAGGCTTACCGGGCCATCAAGTTCGGTTTTGCCGACGCCGTCATCTCGGGAGGCTCCGACCACAGTATGCTTCCTATAGGCATAGCCGGCTTCGCCAATGCCAAGGCTCTGACCAGGGAGACAAATCCCAAGCACGCCTGTCTTCCTTTCAACGCCGACCGTGCGGGTTTCGTGATGGCCGACGGGGCGGCGGTGCTGGTTCTGGAAGAGTATGGGCACGCCAGGGCCAGAGGCGCGAAGATCTATGCCGAGATGGTGGGTTACGGCTGTACCTGCGACGCGTACCACTCCACGGCTCCGCGTCCCGATGGGCTCACCCAGTCCAGATGCATCAGGCAGGCTCTCGATGAGGCCGGTTTCGATGAGACGAAGGATACCGTCTATGTGAACGCCCACGGCACGGGCACGAAGCTGAACGACGTGACCGAGACCAAGGCATTCAAGCTGGCATTCGGGCATTTCGCCTACAAGTGCCACATTTCTTCCACGAAGTCTATGCACGGGCATATGTTCGGGGCCACCGGCGCGGCCGAGGCCATCGCCACCGTGCTGGCTCTGAAGAACGGTCTGGTCCCTCCGACCATAAATCTGGATAATCCCGATCCGGAGTGCGATCTGGACTACACGCCTAATGTCGCCCGGGAGGCGGATCTCACTCTGGGCATTTCCGATTCGTTCGGCTTCGGGGGGCATAATGCCTGTATAGCATTCCGGAAATATTGATTTCCGGAATGCTATACAGCATATCGAATCACCTCGGTGATTCGATATTTCGTCTATAATCGGGGGACGTATCCCCCGGCACTTCGCACCGCTTCACATCTATCATCGGGGGACGTATCCCCCGAACCCCCTATGTCGCGCCGGAGGCGCTCCGGAGGAGCTTCGAGACACACCGGAGGCGCTCCGGAGGAGCTT
>CAVKLO010000076.1:0-6818 GCA_963656985.1 Bulleidia sp.
TGCCCGGCACGCGTGACGGGCTCGACCTCTGCCGCGAGATAAAGAACAATCCCGACACTTGCCATCTGCCGGTGATTCTGCTCACCGCCAAGGTGAACACATCCTCGCAGGTGGAGGGCCTGGACTGCGGTGCGGACGCTTACATAACCAAACCTTTCGAGCCGGACTATCTGATAGCGAGCGTGAGGTCTCTTATGGCGAACAGGGACCGCCTCCGCCACTCTCTGGGCGCGGCGACTCAGACATCCGCCATAAATTCCGAGCAGCTCTCTCCGATGGACCGGGAGTTTATGAACCAGCTTTACGAGCTGATGGAGAAGTCGCTGAATTCGCCCGAACTGAACACTATGGGAATCGCAGAGGCTATGCACGTCAGCCGCACGAAGCTCTATTATAAAATCAAGGCTCTCGTGGGCGAAAGCCCGAACACGTTCTTCCGCACGTACAAGCTGAACCGCGCGGCGGAACTGCTGCGCGAGGGCCGCTACAACGTCTCCGAAGTCGCTGACATCACCGGATTCTCCACCCTCTCGCACTTCTCGACCTGCTTCAAGAAGCAGTTCGGCGTCTCCCCGAAATCCTTCGTTTAGGCATCTTCCGGCCTTGCGGCCAATCTTCCCCCTTCCCCCGCCCGGCGGCAAAACCGCCAAAAGGAAGAAGTTTTGCCGCTTTCGGACAAATTTTGACTATCTTTAAGGCCTATTTTTGCACTTAATTTGCAGCAAAAACCGCGTTTTTTGTCCATTTGGGGCAAAAGCAGGAAAAACAGATCAGCAAAAACGCCAGGATATGCCTAACATAACAGGACACATTTCCCAAATCATCGGCCCGGTGGTCGATGTTCATTTCGATGTACCGCACGAAAGTGAAAGTCAGGTGCTCCCGAGAATCCACGACGCTCTGACCGTCACCCGTCCGGACGGGCGCGAAATAGTCATAGAGGTCCAGCAGCACATCGGCGAAGACACGCTCCGCTGCGTCGCGATGGACTCCACCGACGGGCTTCAGAGAGGTCTGGAAGCACGCAGTACGGGTTCCTCCATCTCTATGCCTACCGGAGCGCAGATACGCGGCCGCGTGATGAACGTCACGGGAGACCCTATCGACGGTCTGGGAGACTTCGACCATAAGGGCGAGCTGCCGATCCACCGCGAACCACCTAAATTCGAAGACCTGAAGACCTCGCAGGAAGTCCTCTTCACCGGAATCAAGGTCATAGACCTTCTGGAGCCTTATCTGAAAGGCGGAAAGATCGGCCTTTTCGGCGGAGCCGGCGTAGGCAAGACCGTCCTCATCAAAGAGCTGATAAACAACGTCGCGAAAAAACATAACGGCTTCTCCATCTTCGCCGGAGTCGGAGAGCGTACCCGCGAGGGCAACGACCTTCTCCGTGAGATGATTGAGTCGGGGGTGATCCGTTACGGAGAAGCTTTCCGCGAAAGTATGGACAAGGGCGAATGGGACCTTTCGAAAGTCGATACTGAAGAGCTCAAGAAATCCCAGGTCGCTATGGTCTTCGGCCAGATGAACGAGCCGCCGGGGGCGAGAAGCTCAGTGGCGCTTTCCGGCCTCACACTCGCGGAGTCCTTCCGCGACAGCCGCACCGGCGAGGGGCCTAAGGACATACTGTTCTTCATAGACAATATCTTCCGTTTCACCCAGGCCGGTTCCGAGGTGTCCGCCCTTCTGGGCCGTATGCCTTCGGCCGTGGGCTACCAGCCTACCCTTGCCACCGAGATGGGACAGATGCAGGAGCGCATCACTTCCACCAAGGACGGCTCCATCACTTCCGTGCAGGCCGTCTATGTCCCTGCCGATGACCTTACCGACCCGGCTCCGGCCACTACGTTCACCCATCTGGACGCCACGACCGTACTCAGCCGCAAGATTACGGAACTCGGAATCTATCCGGCCGTGGACCCTCTCGAGTCCACTTCCCGCATCCTCGACCCGAATGTAGTGGGCAAGGACCATTATGACACAGCTCAGAGGGTGAAGCAGATTCTGCAGCGCTACAAGGAGCTTCAGGACATCATCGCCATTCTGGGTATGGATGAGCTTTCGGATGAAGATAAGCTGACGGTGAACAGGGCACGCCGCGTGCAGCGCTTCCTCTCCCAGCCTTTCTTCGTGGCTGAGGAGTTCACTGGTATCCCGGGAGTGATGGTGGACATCGAAGACACCATAAAGGGCTTCAATATGATACTCGACGGAGAAGTCGACTGGCTGCCGGAGCAGGCTTTCCTCTGCGTGGGCACCATCGAGGATGCCATAGAAAAGGGCAAGAAACTGCTTGCCGAAGCGAAGAACTGATGAAACTCAATGTACTTTTCCCACAGGCCCCGGCGGTCTGCATAGAAGATGTCCTCTCGGTGGAGCTGCCGGGAAGCAAGGGCCGTTTCGAGGTGCTTACCGGCCACGCCCCCATCATCACTCTGCTGGATGAGGGGAGTGTCCGCTATGCCCTGAAAGGCAAGGACGGGAGCAGAGGGGAAGAGAAGCAGATAAGCGTGAAGGGCGGATTCGCCGAGGTGCGTGATGACGAGATAACGGTATGCGCGGACTGAAAAGAATAATAGCCACGGTGGGCGTGATGCTTACGGCATTGGCCGCTGCGGCGGCCGCCGAGATGGATATGAACGAGTATCTGTTCGGGCACGTGCTGGACTCCTACGAGTGGCATATCACGAAGGTGAACGGGCACGATGTGAGCATCGCGCTTCCGGTCATCGTGCACAGCTCCGAGACGGGCTGGCACTGCTTCAGCTCGCGGCATCTCGAAGACGGGGGAGTCTGGGAGGGCTTCCGGATCGCGGAGGACGGACGCTGGGACGGAAAAGTGGTGGAGACGCTCTCCGACGGGACTGTGGCGCGTCCGCTGGACATTTCGATCACCAAGACGGTGCTGGGGCTTATGATAAGCTCGGCTCTGGTGCTGGCGCTCATTCTCTGCACGGCGCGGTGGTACAAGCGTCACGATGCCTGCAAGGAGAGTCCGAAGGGCTTCGCGGGGCTGATGGAGATGCTGATAACAATGGTCGAGGACGACATAATAAAGGAGTGCGTAGGAAAGGACTACAGGCGCTATTCGCCTTATCTTCTGACGGCGTTCTTCTTCATCTTCATAAACAACATTCTCGGCATAATCCCGATTTTTCCGGGCGGAGCGAACGTGACGGGAAACATCTCGATAACTCTGGTGCTGGCTATGTGCACCTTCCTGGCGGTGAACCTCTTCGGCAACAAGGAGTACTACCGCGACATCTTCTGGCCCGAGGTTCCGACCTGGCTGAAGGTGCCGGTGCCGCTGATGCCGCTCATCGAGATCGTGGGCGTGTTCACCAAGCCTTTCAGCCTTATGGTGCGGCTTTTCGCGAACATCCTCGCCGGGCACATAATGATTCTCGGGGTCATCGCGGTCATCTTCCTTACAGTGGAGCTCGGCCCCGCCCTGAACGGCGGCCTGAGTGTGATGGCGGTGCTTTTCGGAGTGTTTATGGACTTGCTCGAGTGTCTGGTGGCCTTCCTGCAGGCATACGTGTTCACGATGCTTTCGAGCGTATTCATCGGGCTCTCCAGACAGGAGCCCGAGGGCAATTAGAAACAAACTTTAAAATTATTTTTTGATATGATGTCACTTATGATTCTTCAGGCGGTCGCGGGTGCGGCCATCGGAAAAGCCGGAGCAGCCATCGGCGCGGGTCTCGCAGTAATCGGCGCAGCCATTGGTATAGGCAAGATAGGTACAGCATCTCTCGAGGCGGGAGCCCGTCAGCCGGAGAAGGCCAACCACTACCGTATGACGGCCATCATCATCGGCGCTCTCGTGGAAGGCGCCGCGCTTTTCGCGATTCTGGTCTGTCTGCTGGGCATAAACGGTTAAGCTATGTCCCTCATCACTCCTGATTTCGGACTCATCTTCTGGATGACGCTGATCTTCGCCATCTTGCTTTTCCTGCTGGCGAAGTTCGGTTTCCCTGTCATCACGAAATCAGTCCGCGAGCGTAGCGAGCATATCGACGAGAGTCTGCGCAAGGCTCAGGAGGCGGAACAGAGGCTCTCGAGTCTCGCTGACGAGCAGAAGGTCCTGATAAAGCAGTCTCAGGTGGAACAGAACCGCATCCTGAAGGAGGCGGCCGCGACGCGTGACGCAATGATAGCTCAGGCCCGCTCCGACGCCCGCAGCGAGGCGGACAAGATTTTAGCCGATGCGCGTCTTCAGATCGCGGCGGAAAAGGAAAGCGCTCTGCGCGACATCCGCCGCGAGGTGGCCGTGCTCTCCGTGAGCGTGGCCGAGAAGATTCTGCGCAAGGACCTCTCCTCGGACGCGGCGGGTATGGAGCTGGTCGAGAAGATGGTCGGCGAGGCTAAGACCCACAAGACTTCCTGATGTATGAATACAGGTGTAATTACCGCGCGCTACGCTTCTGCGCTGCTGAAATGGGTGGACGAGACAGGACGGTCGAAGCCGGTCTGCGCTCAGGTGATCCGGCTTCTGAAAGACCCCGGGTCCGTGGAGGAGCCGCTGGAGCCGGAGTTGCGGAGTCTCATTTCGCTTCTCGCCAGAAACGGCCGCACGGCTTACCTGAAGTACATTCTCGTGACCTTCCTCCGGATGCATAACGAAGAGCATCACATAAAGATGGCCACTCTGACCACCGCAGCTCCTTCCGAGGACACGGAAAAGATGGTCCGGGGGCTTCTGGAGGGCAACGAGGTCATTTTCGATACGCGGACCGACCCTTCGATCATCGGAGGGTTCGTCCTGAAGGTGGATGATATGCTGCTGGACGCGAGCGTGTCCCGGCAGCTTGCGGACATCCGCCGCCAGTTCATAAAGAAAAACCGCAGAATAGTTTAAGCTTCGCGTCCGCAAGACGAAGCCGGAAGCCGGGACAGCCCGGACAGCAAGAAACGATATATGGGCCAGAATATCAAACCAAGCGAAATTACAGACATCTTGCTCAAGCAGCTTAAGGGAGTCGACAACTCCGCGCATTTCGAGGAAGTCGGCACGGTGCTGCAGGTGAGCGACGGCGTAGTGCGTATGTACGGACTTTCCCGTGCCGAGGCCGGGGAACTCCTGGAGTTCGAAAACGGCGTGATGGCCGTGGTGATGAATCTCGAGGAGGATAATGTGGGAGCCGTTCTTCTGGGGCCCACCGACCTGGTGAAGGAGGGAATGACAGTCCGCCGCACGGGGCGCATAGCCTCCATCGATGTGGGCGAGCAGATGCTCGGCCGCGTCGTGGACCCTCTGGGTAATCCTCTGGACGGTCTGGGGGCTGTGGAGGGCGAGCTTACGCCTATGCCGCTGGAGCGCAAGGCTCCCGGCGTAATCTTCCGCCAGCCTGTAAAGGAACCGCTTCAGACGGGTATCAAGTCCATAGACGCGATGATTCCGATCGGCCGCGGCCAGCGTGAGCTCATCATCGGCGACCGCCAGACGGGCAAGACGGCGATAGCCGTGGACACAATCATAAACCAGCGCGAGAACTTCCTGAAGGGAGATCCGGTTTACTGCATCTATGTGGCTGTGGGCCAGAAGGGTTCCACCGTCGCGAACATAGTGGAGACGCTCCGTGCGAAGGGTGCGATGGACTACACCGTTGTGGTGGCCGCCACGGCCGCCGATCCGGCTGCCCTGCAGTACTACGCTCCGTTCGCGGGCGCGGCCATAGGCGAATACTTCAGAGACACGGGGCGGGCGGCATTGGTCGTCTATGACGACCTCAGCAAACAGGCGGTTGCCTATCGCGAAGTCTCTCTGATTCTGCGCCGTCCGTCGGGTCGCGAGGCTTATCCGGGCGATGTGTTCTACCTGCATTCGCGTCTGCTGGAACGGGCCGCGAAGATCATCGGTCAGCAGGAGGTGGCGGAGAAGATGAACGACCTGCCCGAGTCGCTGCGCGGAAAGGTCAAGGCGGGCGGTTCGCTGACCGCTCTGCCTATCATCGAGACGCAGGCGGGCGACGTGTCGGCGTACATTCCGACGAACGTGATTTCCATCACCGACGGTCAGATTTATCTCGAATCCTCGCTCTTCAACCAGGGTTTCCGCCCCGCCATCAACGTGGGCATCAGCGTTTCGCGTGTCGGCGGAAGTGCGCAGGTGAAGTCTATGAAGAAGGTCGCGGGTACGTTGAAGATGGACCAGGCGCAGTACAGCGAGCTCGAGTCTTTCTCGAAGTTCTCGTCCGACGTGGACGCGGTGACGGCGATGACGCTCGACAAGGGTCGTAAGAACAACCGTCTGCTCGTACAGCCGCAGTACTCTCCTATGCCTGTCGGCGAGCAGATCGCGGTGCTTTATTGCGGAACGCACGGTCTGATGCACGAGATTGATATAGAGAAGGTTCAGGAATTCCAGAACAGCTTCCTCGACAGGATGAGGGCTTCGCACTCCGATGTGCTGGAGCAGCTCGCAGCCGGGCGCATCGACGTGAGTCTGAGCTCGGCGATCGAGAAAGTGGCCGCAGAGGTCGTGGCGAACCTGAAAAGCGAATAGTGTATGGCGACGCTGAAAGAGACGAAGAGCCGCATCGAGTCGGTCAAGGGCACGCTGAAGATCACTTCGGCGATGAAGCTTGTCGCGTCCGCGAAGCTCCGCAAGGCGCAGGCGACCATCGAGAACCTGCTGCCTTACGAGCGGGAACTCAGAACCTTGATGCTCTCGCTCGCATCTTCCGACCCCTCGTGCGGGAATCCTCTGCTCGCGGGCGGAGAGCGGAGTGACGCAGCCCGGACTGCTCCTGTCGCCGTGGCCGCTCGCTAGTACTGACCAACGATTTCCGCCTCAAGCTGCCCTTCTGGTTGCA
>CAVKLO010000077.1:0-6746 GCA_963656985.1 Bulleidia sp.
GTTCGGAGGCTGCTTCACCGGAAGGAAGGCTTCTTTCGATTTCCACAGTCTGGACGAGGTGAAGGCGCAGTACAGGGCCGGAGGTCTCGGGGACGTGATGATAAAGAATTTCCTCGCCGAGGTGCTGAATGATACTCTGGAGCCTATGAGAGTGCGCCGCAAGGAGCTTGAGGCGGACCTTCCTTATGTTTACGGGGTGCTGCGCAAGGGAAGCGAGACTGCACGCGCGGAAGCGGCGCGGACACTCGCGGACGTAAAGCGTGCGATGAAGATAAATTACTTCGACCCCGGCGTACTGGAGCAGCTCATAGAGGAGCAGAGCAGAAAATACGGAAACATCCTCTGAACCGGAAGAGAGCGACAGGGAAACTGACGAATGTCGGAGCTGTCCATAATCAGTCATATAGTAATTGCTGAAAAATGAAAGAGAAACTGCTGGGGATGACTCCGGAGGAGCTGAAGGCTGCGGCGATAGGCTGCGGCCTTCCGCCGTACGCCGGAGGGCAGATAGCCAAATGGCTGTACGTGAAGAAGGCGCACAGTCTCGACGAGATGACCGACATCTCCAAGGCCGGGCGCGAGGCTCTCGCCGCACGGTATGAACTGGGGCTTACCCTGCCGGCAGCGAGCGCACAGTCCGCGGACGGAACCCGCAAATACCTCTTTCCCGCCGGAGAGTACGCGGTGGAGGCGGTGGTGATTCCGGACGAGGAGCGCCGCACCCTCTGCGTCAGCTCCCAGGCCGGATGCCGGATGGGCTGCCGCTTCTGTATGACGGGCCGCCAGGGCTTCCACGGTCATCTGTCCGCTGCGGACATACTCTCGCAGTTCATCGCCATAGACGAGTCCGCACAGCTGACGAATGCGGTTTTTATGGGGATGGGGGAACCACTGGACAATTATTCCGAAGTCTCGCGGGCCATCACCGTACTCACCTCCGGCTGGGGCTTCGGCTGGAGTCCGAAGAGGATCACCGTCTCCACCATAGGAGTCATCCCGACTCTGAAGCGCTTTCTGGAAGAGAGCCGCTGCCATCTGGCGGTGAGCCTGCACGACCCCTTCCCCGAGGAAAGGGCCTCCATTATGCCCGTCCAGAAGGCCTATCCTATAGAGGATGTCGTCAGCCTGATCCGTCAGTACGACTTCAGCGGACAGAGAAGGGTCAGTTTCGAGTACACTATGTTCGCCGGACTTAACGACAGCAAACGCCACGAGGATGCCCTGATTCGCCTGTTAAGAGGGCTGGAGTGCCGGGTGAACCTCATACGTTTCCACAAGATTCCGGATTTCCCCCACGAGAGCACGGCACTGCCGCTTATGGAGAATTTCCGGGACAGGCTCTCCGCTCACGGCATCACCTGCACCATCCGCGCCTCCAGAGGAGAAGACATTCTCGCCGCCTGCGGAATGCTGGCCGGGCGGCATAAGGCACAGAATCCGCAAAGCTGAAAGAGCAGTGACCCATTCCCGCAAAGCTGACAATATCATTATATAAACCATTACCGCAGAGATGAAAAGAATCAGGGTAAGCATATTGCTGGCCGCCGTCCTGCTGCTGACGCAGGCTGTGGGGAGCGCGCAGACACAGACACGCCGTCTGTCCGTGAACCCGAAGTCCGACGAAAGCGCAATGCAGCTGATGCGCGAGAGGATGAAACGCATCCGCAGCAAGGAAAGAAGGCCGACGGTCGCCCTCGTATTGAGCGGCGGCGGGGCGAAAGGCGCCGCTCACGTGGGAGTGCTGCGCTATCTGGAGGAGCAGCAGATTCCGGTGGATATCGTGCTCGGCACGAGTATGGGCGGTCTGGTCGGAGGTCTCTACGCTCTGGGCTACTCCCCCGCCTTTATGGACTCGCTGCTCAGGACTTCGGACTGGAGCATCCTGATGTCCGACAAAGTCCCGCGCGAGTACATCTCCTACAGCAACGTGAAGTACAAGGAGAAGTTCGCCCTCTCCTTCCCTTTCTCCATCACCCGCGACCTGCATCTCGGAGCCGGCGAGGAGGACGGAAGTCAGAATTCCCTGAGGGATAACATTATGCGCAGCCTCCCGTCCGGATACATCTTCGGGCAGAACGTCGCGAACAAATTCAGCAGCCTTTCGGTGGGCTACGAGGACAGGATGAATTTCTTCGACCTCCCGATACCTTTCGTCTGCGTGGCGACGGACCTCGTCTCCTGCCGGGCCAAGATATGGCACGACGGCAAGATCACCACTGCGATGCGCTCCACGATGTCCATACCGGGAGTCTTCGCCCCGGTGAAGACAGAAGGGATGGTGCTGGTGGACGGAGGAATGCGGAACAACTTCCCTACCGACATCGCCCACGAGATGGGGGCGGACATAATCATAGGCGTGGAACTCTCGGACAGTTCGATGTCCTACGATGACATAAACAATCTCGGGGACCTCATCTGGCAGTCCATCGACCTTATGGGCTACGACACTTTCGCGAGCAATGTGAATATGACCGACGTGTTCATCAAGCCCCGGCTCGCCGGCTACAATATGATGAGTTTCGACAGCGTGAGCATCGACACCATCATAAACAGGGGCTATCAGGCGGCCGTGGCCCAGGCCGAAAGCATAGCGCAGGTGCAGAAGCGCACCGGCAGACGCGAAAAGAAGCTCGCCGCGCCGCCCGCCACGGACATAATGACACATCCCGTCACCATAGACCGGCTCACGTTCACGGGTCTGGACGAAACCGAAATCCAGCACATCTCGAAGAAGATCGACCTGAAGGTCGGCAGAAACGTCACCGGAGCGATGATAGAGGATGCCGTGGCTAAGATTTACGCCATCGGCGCGTATAATTACGTGAACTACGAGCTCAGCGGCTCCGAGGAGCCTTACAAGCTCGACATAAAGTGCCAGCACGGCCCCGTGAACCGTCTGGGTCTGGGCGCGAGGTTCGACTCGGAGACCCTGGTGTCCGCGATCTTCAACGTCGGAATAAACGTGAACGCGCTGTCGCGGCACGCATTGGACGTCACCGCCAAGGTGGCGGCCAACCCTTACCTCGACTTGCACTACATTATGAACACGCGCCACGGCAACACGTTGAACGCGGACCTGCTGTTCTCGTACACCGACGCGAATATGTTCGATATGGCCGACTCGCGCTACAACATAAACTATTGGCGGCTGCGGCAGAGGCTGTATTTCTCGAATATGAGCTGGTCGAATTTCGACGTGAAACTCGGACTCAGGAACGACTGGTTCAAGACCGTGTCCTTCCTCGGGCAGGATACGGGCTCGGGCAGATACTCCGGAGAAAAGTCGAAGAACGACTACGTCTCGATTTTCGCGGACGGACGGCACGACTCCACGGACGACGGCTATTTCCCTCACAGAGGCAGCGATACGAGGCTGCGTGCGGGCTGGATCTTCACTGACAGGCGTAACGTGACCAAGTCTCTTCTGGAACTCCAGCTGGACCACAAAAGCGTCATCCCGACAAGGGGGATGCTCGACTTCCTGCTGAGCATAAACGCCCGCGCGACCATCGGGAACAACGTCCCGCTCCCGTATATGAACGTGATCGGAGGCAGTATGCCGGGCAAGTATGTCGACCAGCAGATTCCGTTTATGGGCATAAACTACGCTATGCCGGTGGAACGGCTTCTGGCGGTGATGGGAATCGAAGCACGTCTGGACCTGGGCAAGAACCACTACCTCTCCGCCGTGGCGAACTGTATGGGGACGGCTGACAATCCCGAAAGCATAGACCGGGGACGTATGGGCGTGGGGGCCGGACTGGAATATGCCTACGACTCCATCATCGGACCGCTGAAGATAAACTTGCATTGGTCGGACCTGACCAAACGCGTGGGGCTGTACTGCGGAATAGGATTCGATTTCTGACCGTCGATGGAACAGGAACAGTACAAGTCCGCGCTCGCATCCCTGCAGCGCAGTTGCATCAAGCGGGAGCATTGCCGTCAGGAGATTCTGCGCAAGGCTCTGAAAGAGGCCGGAGAGGATATGCAGGCCGCGCAGAAGATGGTGGAGGAACTGGTCGAGGAGCGATTCGTGGACGATGCCCGCTATGCGGCGGCGTTCGCCCGCGAGAAGGCTTCGCTCTCCGGCTGGGGACGGGTGAAAATCCGCTATATGCTCCGGGGCAAGGGCATTCCCGATGGGGACATCGAGGCTGCTCTGAATGAGGTGGACGGCGATGCGGCGAGGGAGCGGCTGGAAAAGCTTCTGCGGGGCAAGTGGGCCGTGCTGCGCGAGGACCCCTACGGAAAGTTCAAGCTTATAAAATACGCTCTTTCGAGAGGTTACGAATATACGGACGAGCTCACAGGTCTCGTCGACAATATAGTGAAAGGATTATGAATGTTCTGGTAACAGGGGCCAACGGCCAGCTGGGACGCGAGTTGCGCAACCGCTCCTCCGTCAGCCCTCACCATTTCATCTTCTCGGACGTGACCTCCGTCCCGGGTCTTGACACCGTTTTTCTGGACATCACGAACATCGACGCCGTGCGCCTGGTGGCCGAGTCCGAGGGAGTGGACGTGATCGTGAACTGCGCGGCCTACACAGATGTGGACCGTGCGGAGGACGATCCCGCTATGGCGGACCTTCTGAACCATACGGCTGCCGGGGTGCTCGCCAAGGTCTGCTCCGAGAGGGACTCCACGCTCGTGCACATCTCGACCGACTACATTTTCAGCGGCGAGGGCTGCGTCCCGTACCGCGAGGACGACGTTCCGTCGCCCCGGAGCGTTTACGGTACGACCAAGCTCGCGGGCGAAGAGTCCGTCCTGCACTCAGGCTGCTGCAGCATCATCCTGCGCACCGCGTGGCTCTACTCGCCCTACGGCAAGAACTTCGTCAAGACCATCGCCCGCCTCGTGGACGAGAAAGAGCAGATAAAGGTGGTCTTCGACCAATGCGGAAGCCCGACTTACGCCGCAGATCTCGCCGCGCTTATAGTCAAGATATTGGACAAGAATATGATAGAGCGCTGCGGAGTCTATCATTTCACGGACGAGGGGGCGGTTTCCTGGTATGATTTCGCGATGGCGGTGAGGAACCTGCTGGGCAGCCTCTGCGAGGTGCTCCCCTGTCGGAGCGAAGATTATCCGGCCCGTGCACGGAGACCGCATTATTCGGTGCTGGACAAGTCTCTGGTGAAGGAAACCTTCGATGTGAAGATTCCGCACTGGTACGATTCCCTTAAAGAGTGTCTGGAAAGGATGAAGTGATGGAGAGGCGGAAGATTTTCCTGTATACCGACGGCGCGTCGAGCGGCAATCCGGGTCCCGGGGGATTCGGGGTGGTGCTGAAATGCGGAGATCTGCGCAAGGAACTCTCCGGTGGCTTCGCTCTCACCACGAATAACCGGATGGAGCTTCTGGCTGTAATCACGGGTCTGGAGGCCATACGCTGGGAGAGGGCCGATGTGGAGGTCTGGAGCGATTCCACCTATGTGGTGAAGGCTGTGAACGATGGCTGGCTCCGCTCCTGGGAGGCCAAGGGATGGAAGAAGGTGAAGAATGTGGATCTCTGGCAGAGGTTTCTGGCGGTCTATCGGAAGCACAACGTGTGCCTGCATTGGCTGAAAGGCCACGCCGGGCATCCCGAGAACGAGAGGTGCGACGCTCTCGCCGTCGCCGCCGGGGCCGGAGCCGCCGCCCGGGGCGAAATCCTGCCTGAGGATGAGGGGTTCAGTGCCGGGTGAGTACCCGGACTGCCCGGGCATCCCGTGACGAAAGGACACCCGTCAGAGAGAAGCGAGGAAGGCGGTCATCTCGGGGACTTTCGAGAGGGCGGAGCGGAAGAGGGCCATCTGGTTCCGGGTGCGGACGAGGTTGTGCTCCGGATATGCGGTCTTGTAGTAGGTGTCTCCGTTTATGTAGTCGGCGAAAAAGCGCACAGCCTGCATAAATGGGAAAAGACAGGCTGCATAGGGCAGATTCTCCCTCTCTACGGCAGTAAGGAAAGAGCGCGTACCCCTTATGTAGCCCGCAGCGAAGGCTCTGAAGATGGACATATCGAAGTCCACCCGCTCCAGCTGCGGGGAATCCTCCGGCACGGGATTGGCCGCCGTGCGCAGAAAATCTCCGAAGTCGGAGAACACGAAGCTCGGCATCACGGTGTCCAGGTCGATGACGCAGAGCACCTTGCCCTGCGAGTCGAACATCATATTGTTCACCTTCGTGTCGCAGTGGCAGATGCGCTTGGGGAGCTTCCCCTCGCGATGCAGACGCTCGGCGCGGCACATTTCCTCCCCGTGGTCCTCCATCTCCGAGAGAATCGCGTGCAGCTCTCCCGGGTCGGCGGCAAGACGCCCTGCCCGGTCGCAGCTCACAGCCTCCCTCAACTGTCTGAGCCTCAGCTCCATATTATGAAAGTCGGGAATGGTTTCTCCGAGAGTGTCCGGTATGTCCGCGAGTATCGCCTCGAAACTTCCGAAAGCCTCGCCGGCAAATTCCGAATACTTCGGATCTACGGTCTGAAACGTATAGGCGTCGGAAATGAACTGCGAGACTCTCCAGTACTTTCCCTCCGCCAGAGCGTACGTCTTCCCGCTGCCGTCCTTCAGAGGAATGAATTTCAAGACCTTGCGGTCAATGTCGCTCTCCCCCGCAGCCTCAAGTTTACCCCGGATGTGCCCTGTCACGGCCTCGATGTTTCTCTGCAGCAGGGGCACGTCGGTGAAAATCGAGTCATTTATCCTCTGGAGGACATAATCGGGCGCACCCGCCTGAGTCACCACCTTATAGGTGTCGTT
>CAVKLO010000078.1:0-6703 GCA_963656985.1 Bulleidia sp.
CTCGGAGCCATATTGGCGGAAAGACTCGGGGCCGGCTTCGTAATGGTCCGCAAGGCGGGGAAACTTCCGGCGGCAGTCTATCGCGAGAGCTACGACCTGGAATACGGACAGAGTACCATAGAAATACATAAAGACTCCATCTCGAATGATGATGTCGTGCTGCTGCACGATGATCTGCTGGCGACGGGAGGAACGATGGACGCGGCGCTGAGGCTCGTGTCGAAATCGCACCCGAAAGCCGTCTATCTGAATTTCATCATCGAACTGACGGAGCTTGAAGGACGCGGCACCTTCCCTCGGGACATCGAGGTGACATCCGTCCTGCAACTGTAAAGAGACCGGCGCACGCGCCGGCCTCTTTAGTTTTAAAACATTTTACACTATATAGTAGATGAAAAAAGTATTCATTTTGGGGGCTATCGCTACCCTGTTCCTGGCTCAAGGAGCTAAGGCACAAACCAACTTCCAGACCTTCTATGATTTCTCTCGCAAGCACGTCACGACGACTCTCGAGGGTTACTATGGAGACAAGTGGGGTGACACCTTCTTCTTCGTGGACTACGACTACAATCATCCCAAGGACGCTTCCGGAAACAAGACCAAGGGTGTGAGCGGCAGCTACTTCGAAATCGCGAGGGGCATCAACTTCTGGCAGAACACAGCTCTCAAGAGCCTCAGCGCGCACGTCGAGTTCAACGGCGGCGTCGGCTTCGGCAACAGCAACTTCCTCTTCGGTGTAAACTACTTCCTTCACAACGCTGACTTCTCGAACACTTTCACGTTCGAGCTTATGTATAAGACTTTCAACGGCTCGGCCTCTTCGGACCTTCCGCTCCAGTTCACCTTCGTATGGGGAATGGACAAGTTCCTGGGCATCAACGGCCTCAAGTTCAGCGGCTTCGCAGATGTATGGGGTGAGAAGACCGCCTATTGGTACGGTGACAAGAATCCTCTCGAAGCTTCGGAGGGCAATGTCATCTTCATCTCCGAGCCTCAGCTCTGGTACAATGTCGGCAAGCTCTTCGGAATGGACAACCTCCACATCGGAACCGAAATCGAGCTCAGCTACAACTTCGCCGGATGCAGCGGTTTCTACTGCCGTCCTTGTCTCGGTACCAAGTGGGTCTTCTAATCTGAGCGAGCTATGTCCAATTTCCTTGCAAAAGCCTTCGGCTTCGACGCTCAGAAGCACAGCGTCCGCACCGAAATCGTAGCGGGCGTCACCACTTTCCTCACTATGGCATACATCCTCGCTGTGAATCCGAGCATTTTCAGCAACCTTCCGGATATGCCTAACGCTCCTGTATTCACCGCGACCGCTCTCGCGGCCATCGTGGGTACTCTCGTGATGTCCATCTACGCCAAGAAGCCTTTCGGCCTGGCTCCGGGTATGGGTCTGAACGCATTCTTCGTGTTCACCGTATGTCTCGGTATGGGATACAGCTGGCAGCTCGCCATCACGGCCATCCTGCTCGAAGGTATCCTCTTCATCATCCTCTCCGCCACCAAGGTGCGTGAAATGATAGTAGACGCCATCCCTAACACGCTGAAGAACGCCATCGGAGCCGGTATCGGTCTGTACATCGCATTCATCGGACTGCAGAACGCCGGACTCATCGTGGACAACGGTTCCACCCTCGTCACCCTCGGAGACCTGAAGAGTTCCTCCAGCATCCTCTTCATCATAGGTCTTTTCCTCACCTCCGTCCTGGTAGTCCTCAAGGTCAAGGGCGGCATCCTCATCGGTATGCTCGGCACCGCCATCATCGGCATCCCGATGGGCATCACCAAGTTCACCGGCGTAGTGGCTATGCCCGCCTCCATCTCCCCTATCTTCTGCCAGTTCGAGTGGAGCCAGGTTCTCTCCTGGGATATGCTCGCGGTAGTATTCACCTTCCTCTTCATCGATATGTTCGACACCATCGGAACCGTAGTGGGCGTTTCCGTGAAGGCAGGTATGGTGGACAAGGACGGCCACGTGGACGGCATCAGCAAGATTCTTATGGCTGACGCGGTCGCCACGACAGCCGGCGCCTGCTTCGGCACTTCCACCACCACCACCTACATCGAGAGCGCTTCGGGTGTAGCCGAAGGCGGACGTACCGGTCTCACAGCCTTCGTGATCGCCGTCTGCTTCGCCATAGCCCTTCTCTTCTCGCCTGTCTTCCTCGCCATCCCGGGCGCGGCCACGGGCGCGGTGCTCGTGATCGTCGGCGTGATGATGATGAGTCCTATCCGCAACATCGACTGGGGCGACTACTCCGAGGCCATCCCGGCATTCATCACCGCCATTATGATGCCTCTGTCCTACAGCATCGCCCACGGTATCCTGCTCGGTATGATCTCCTACGTCCTCATCAACGCTTTCAGCGGCAAGTTCAAGAAGATCAGCGTCACTATGTGGGTGCTCGCGGTTCTCTTCCTGCTCCGCTACATCCTGATGTAAGAGAATCTTCAAGATTAATAAAAAACCTATGGAAAGGGGTTGGCCTTGCGGCCAATCCCTTTTTCCTTTTCTGACATTTTTATACCTTTGCGAGTCGCGGCCCGCACAGCTTTTGCGCGGAAGGGGCCGCCGCAGAAACAGATAAGAAGAATGAGGAGAATACTGAGCTGCACGGCGCTCGCCGTACTGATTACTTTCACGGCATTCGCGCAGAATGTCCGTCCGGGCCGCAAAGCCACATCGCCGATAATCACCGAGGACAGCGTAACCTTCAGACTCGCAGCAGACTACGCGACCTCCGTAAAACTCTCCGGCTCCTGGCGGAAAGCCCCCGTGGAAATGCGCCGGGGGGAAGACTTCATCTGGACCGTCACCGTTCAGAAACTGACTCCGGACATCTACACCTACTGCTTCATCGTGGACGGAGTGGAAGCTCCGGACCCGTCCAACCCTTCCTCCCTTACCCTTCCGGAAGGCATACGCAGCATCTTTCTCAAGCCGGGCAGCAAGTCCGACAACTTCAGGGACATCTCCGCAGGGGGAAGCATTTCCGCTGTCTGGTACGACAGCCCCAGCCTCGGAATGAAGCGCAGAATGTGGGTATATACTCCCGCCGGCTACGGACAGAGCAAGCGCACGAAATACCCGGTACTCTACCTCCTACACCCCGAAGGCGGAAATGAAGACTCGTGGCTGACACTCGGACGCGCCGCCCAGATACTCGACAACCTCATCGCGAAAGGCAAGGCCCGGCCTATGCTCGTCGTAATGCCGAACTGCGACGCCCGTCTGGCCTCCGGCCAATCCCTCACCGGATCTCCGGCTTCCCTCAGCGGGAGGAACGCCGGAGCGGGACTCTTCGAGACCAGCCTCGTAAAGGACATTATCCCTTATGTGGAAAGTCATTACAATGTCCACAAAGACAAGGGCAACCGCGCCGTTTCCGGGGCCGGGACGGGCGGAGAACACGCCTTGAGACTGAGCTGCCAGTATCCGGATATGTTCGCCTACGTATGCCCTCTGAGCGTGGGATTCCGGGGGATGAACAGGAGCGGAAGTCCCGTATTCTTCGATGAGGACAGGACTCTGGCCTATTTCGACAGGCTCGCGAAATCGCGCCTGTCCCTGGTCTGGACGGCCTGCGGCAGCGAAGACCCCGTCTATGACGATGCGCAGAGGCTCGACCGCGAGCTTACGCAGCACAATGTCTGGCATTCGTTCTTCGTCACCGGCGGAGGACACGACTGGAATAACTGGAGGCATTATCTCGATATGTTCTTACCTATATTGTTCAAGTGATTATGAAACGCTTACTTTTTTGTTTCAGCCTTTGTGCGCTGCTTCTCTCCTTAGCGTGCTGCGGAGAAAAGAAAAAAGACGAACCCGATCCTGACCCGGACGGCACCTCCGTGGCTTTCGCCAAGGGAGCCGACATCTCCTGGTGCACCGAGATGGAGAGCAAAGGCTATGAATTCTACGACGGCTCGGGGACGAAGATGGAATGTACCGCACTTATGAAGGCCCTGGGCTTCAACTCCATACGTCTTCGCGTATGGGTAAACCCCTCGGACGGATGGTGCGGACAGGACGATGTCCTCGTGAAAGCGAAAAGGGCGCAGAATCTGGGGATGAAGATAATGATAGACTTCCATTACAGCGACAGCTGGGCGGACCCCGCGAAACAGACCGTACCGGCAGCCTGGGCGAGCTATAATCCGTCCGAAATGGCCGCCGCAGTCTCTTCCCATACCCGCGCTGTCCTCGGAGCCCTCAAGAGCGCGGGAGTGGACGTGACCTGGGTGTCCGTCGGCAATGAAGTGGAAGGCGGTATGCTCTGGCCGAGCGGCAAGGTCTCGGGAAACTCCACGGGGAGTTTCGTCACCTATCTGAATGCCGGCTATGACGCGGTGAAGGCGGTCTATCCGGACGCTTCCGTAGTCCTGCATATCAGCAACGGCTGGAATTCGAGCGCCACGAACTGGTTCTTCGGCCTTATGAAGAGCAGTTCCGCTAAATATGACATCATCGGCCTCTCCCTCTACCCGTCCTACTGGGAGAACGGGGCTTTCCCGGACTGGACTCCTAAGGCCAAGCAGTTCGTGATGAACGCGAATACACTTCACGTCACCTACGGACTCCCCGTTATGCTCTGCGAAATCGGAATGCCGGCAAGCCAGCCGGAAAAGGCTAAGGCAATGATACAGTACCTTTTCGACAATACTGCCTCCTACGACTGGTTCAAGGGCATCTTCTACTGGGAGCCCGAGTCGGAAAGCGCCAGAAACGGCTATGATTACGGAGCCTTTTCGAACGGGCGGGCCACAGTCGCCCTCGACCCGTTCGGTAGCAACTGAGCGGCTTGCGGATAATCGGAAGAAACCGGGACGGCCTTATGGGGCCGTCCCGGTTTCCTGTCTGATGTCCGGGGTTATATCTCCCTGAGTGAAAGTGCGAAGCCGCCTCCCGGAGCCATACGGACTTTCAGGACATCACCCGAGTGCAGCTGAAGCTTCTCTATGGCGTAGGCCTGCGGATTCGTCCGATAATCGGCGTCCTGCGCATCCTTGTAGAGCGTGGCCTCATAGCTCAGGCCCTCTTTCAGGAAATCCAGCTTCACTTCCATATCGCGCGCATTCTCGTCGTTAACGCCGCCCACGAACCATACATCCTTGCCCGGGGTGCAGAACTGCGCCGCAGACCCTGTCAGGGTCGCCCTCTTCGGCCGGCGGGCCACTACCAGATAGTCCCCCGGGTCCGCCGCCAGATAACGGCTCTCCTCCCAGTCCACGGCCACATCCTTGATGAACTGGAAAGCGTCCATAAACTGCGCGTAATGCTCCGGGAAATCCGCCGCCATCTGCAAAGGGGAATACATAGTGACATATACGCCCAGCTGATTGGCTATGGTGGCGTTCACGTGGGAAGTGTTCGAAGAGAACTTGCTCAGCTCCATCTCGAAAATGCCCGGGGTGAAATCCATCGGGCCGCCGTTCAGACGGGTGAACGGGAGAATGGTCTCGTGCTCGGGACGTGTGCCGCCGAACGCCTGGTATTCGGTTCCACGCGCTGATTCGTTGCCGATGAGGTTAGGATAGGTCCGGCACAGTCCGGTAGGGCGCACCGCCTCGTGGGCGTTCACCATTATGTGATGCCTTGCGGCTTCGGTCACGGCATAGAGATAGTGGTTCACCAGCCACTGGCCGTAATGGTACTCGCCGCGCGGCAGGATGTCGCCCACATAACCGCTCTTCACCGCATCGTAGCCGTACTTGTTCATAAGAGAGTATGCCGCCTCCATATGGCGCTCGTAATTGCGCACGGACGAGGAGGTCTCGTGATGCATAATGAGCCTTACGCCCTTCGAATGCGCATAGTCGTTCAGGGCCTTGATATCGAAGTCCGGATACGGGGTGAGGAAGTCGAAGACATAATCTTTCGATCCCACGGCCCAGTCTTCCCAACCCTCGTTCCATCCTTCTACAAGTACCGCATCGAAACCGTGCTCGGCGGCGAAGTCGATGTAGCGGCGGACATTGGCATTATCGGCACTGTGGGTGCCGTTCGGTGTGGCCGCTGAATAATCCGTCTTGCCCAGCTGTACGGAACTGAAATCGTTCGTATATGCCCAGGTCCCCTTGCCGGAAATCATCTCCCACCATACTCCCACGTACTTCACGGGATGGATCCAGGACACGTCCTCCAGAGCACAAGGCTCGTTCAGATTCAGGACCAGACGGCTTTCGAGCATCTTTTCCGCGCTCTCCGCGACCTGGACTGTTCTCCAAGGGGTCGTGCAAGGAGTCTGCATATAGCCCTTCCAGCCCTTGGCGTCCGGAGTCAGGAATGAGGTGATGACCTTGCTGCTGCCGTCCACAAGCAGATGCATACAAGGATAGTTCACCAGTGCGGCCTCGTGTATGCTCACGTAAAGCCCGTCATCCGAGCGGAGCAGGAAAGAAGTCTGCACGCCCGAAGTGGAGAACGGCGTCTGTGAGGAGTTGCCGCACATAGCCCCCTCGAATCTGGAGCTGATTTCCGAAAGGCGGCACTCGGTATATTCGTATTCCTGCGTGTCGAAGTCGCCGGGAATCCACCAGCAGGTCCAGTCGCCCGGGATGGCGAAGCGTGTGAGCTCCTCCTTGATGACGAAATAGTTCATCTGCCGGTCCTGAGGAAACTCGTAACGGAAGCCGAGTCCGTCGTCGAAGAGGCGGAAACGCAGGGTCATCCTCCGTCCGGAAGGTGTCTGGATAAGGT
>CAVKLO010000079.1:0-5816 GCA_963656985.1 Bulleidia sp.
TCTTACTTTTTCAGAAGCTGTTTTTTGACTCTGTAGTTGCGCTCCGGCTTCAGAAGCTGATTTTCAATTTGACTCTGAAGTTGCGCCCCGGCATAGGGTAATATTTTATAATCTCGTAGTTCGAGCCTCCGAGATTCAGAACCTCTGCGGAAAGGCGCAGACGCAGCCCGTACACGCCTCCGGCGGATTTCGCGCCGCCACGGGCGGCCAATCCCGTAGCGGCATCTCCATTCCCGCCGCCGCTGGCGGCCCGTCCCGGAGCGAACTCGCGGCTTATGGAAAGCGAGTGGTCACAATAGGCCGCCATCTCGTTGGCCGGAATGTTCTGCTGAAGGAAGTATCTCTTTCCCACAGCGTTAAGGGTGTAGGAAAAGTCAAACCACGGAAGACCGAGCGTCAGGAGGACATTCCCGGAGTGACGTGGGGTGTACTGAATCTGATGGCGGTAGTTTTTGGCCTGCGGGTCCGGTATGTCCACGGCATATCTGTACGAATAGTTGGCCCGCAGGCCCAAGGCCAGAACTTCCCACAGTCCCCGGGAATAGGCGGCGGTGAAATCCCCCCCGAACATTTGCACCTTTCCCAGATTGCGCATCTTCCAGATGAACATAGTCGGAATGGCTACTATCTTGTCTCTAACCGAGTTATAGTATAGGTCAGAGGTGAGCGTCAGACGGGCGGCCTCCCCGGAGGAGGTGAGGGCGGGATTGGCCGCAGGCCGCAGGGAAAGCGTCGCGCCGAGATTGAACTGCGAGGCCTTCTCGGGGAGGAGAGCGGTGTTGCCCACGCGGGCGTAGTAGAGGTCGTTGAAGGTCGGGATGCGGAAGCCGTCGCGCCACGAGGCTCTGAGTCTCAGGCTTTCCGATGTGCGCCACGATGCGCTGAGCGACGGAGACAGGCGTCTGCGGTCGGGTGCGGGCGAACCGCTTTCCGTCCACTCGTGGACTGCGGTGGCGGAAAGGCTGCCGGTGAGAGTCAGACGGGGGCTGCGGTATTGGCCCGAAAGGGCTGAGACAGAGGATATGCGCGAGGGGGTCCGGCTTTCGGGGATGCTGGATTCGAGATGGTTGAGGAAGAGGTCCTCGGCGAGCGTGAAACGCAGCCGCCCGATGCTCCGGTATTCGAATATGGTCGAGCTTGCCGCTTCGTACTGCGTGTATCTGTCATCCTCCGGGACCCGGTAGAGCGCGGAGCTGTTCGTGTAGCGGTTATAGGCTCTGCTCAGGCTGACAGTCTGGCGTATGCGCGAGCGGCTGCCAAGCGGGGCGGTGTATATGGAGCTAAGGGAGAGGTCTTTGTCCCACAGACGCTCGGTCGGGTTCTGGCTGTAATAGATGACTGACCCGGGGAGTCCGCGCTCCGAGAGATATCCGCGCATCTTCATCTGGAGCTGCCCCGCTCCGATGCCGCCGTAGAGGTTGATCTCCGCACCGAGCGTGTTCACATCGCTATTCAGGCGGCGCTCCTTCGTGCGGAGGTTCCCGTTTATGAGTGTGAAAGGATAGACTCCGTCGGATTTCAGCCAGTCAGCGGATGTGGTGACGCTCCAGCGTCTGCCGATTTTCCGGCTGTAGGTCAGGGACGGATTATAGGTGGAGAAGGAGCCGTAGCGCATCGAGGCCGAGACCGCGTATGGTCTGTCGCCGAATACCGGCCGGGAAGTGCTGATGCTCAGAAGTCCTGCGGAATTCAGCAGGCGGGCGCTGCGGAAGATGTCATCGGCGGCGCTTATTTCGACCGAGAGTTCGGAGACGTTTTCGAGGTTGAAGCGGGAGATGTCTATCTGGCCGTTCTGTGCGTCGGAGACGGTGATGCCGTCATAGCTGACCGCAGTGTGCTGCGCTCCAAGGTTGCGGACCGAGACCGTCTTTATGCCGCCTATGCCGCCGTAGTCGCGGACGCTGACTCCGGCGAATGAGCGGAGGATCTCGTGGAGCCCTGCCGCCCCGCTGCGTTCTATGGCTTTGCGCCCCAGGGTCTGGAGCGGTGCGCTGTGGGATGCCTCCGCGTCCCGCTGCGAAACCACCACCGCCCTTTCGAGCGTGTCGGTGCGGGGGGCGATTCCGCTCCGGGGCGATGCAGCGCTGAAGTTGCTGAGGTCCCCGCTCCACGACACAGGAGCGGCGGAGAGCGCAGCGCCCCCGGCGAGCGGGACGCCCGCAAGGAGCGTCAATATCAGCGAAAATGCAAGCATCGAAGGTCGTATCAGGCTGAGCTTGCTCCCGAGCTCCTGCATCACACTTGACCACGGCAGGTCTTCTGGCTGTTCCAGGTTTCGAGCCTTCTCGGCCTGCGGCCAATGGCGTTTCAGATTTCGAAACCTCCGCTTCGCGGGCGTCCTCCGGCAGTATCCGGAGGCGGGAAATACAGCTGCGGGCACAGCGCCGGCCTCTCACCGGCTTCCCTTTTCAGGCCTCGGGCAGCTTCAATCCCGCCCTCGGCTCACCGTAATCCGGCTGCAAAGGTAAATATTCTTCCCATAATACCTGCATCATCTTCGGGAAACTTTTTTCTCGAAGGGATCGCCGGTCGGGGGTCGCGTCATACCCGACGTGCTCGGGCATCCCGTGGCTCGAAGGGATTGCCGGTCGGGGCCGGCAATGACAGGAAGGCCGGGGGCCGGCGATGACGTGAGGGGATGCCCGATTAGGTCGGGCATGACGGATAACCAGGACGTGACATAAAGGACAGCCCCCGGCGACCGGGGGCTGAATAAAGATACCGCATTGGACGGCGGAGCCGGCCGGGGGGCTAGATGAGACTCAGGCGGAGCCGGCCGGGGGATGAATGAGTGGTCAGGCGAGGCGGGTGCGGATGGCGGCGGACTGCTCTTCGTAGCCCGGCTTGTCCAGGAGGGCGAACATATTCTTCTTATAGGCCTCGACGCCCGGCTGGTCGAAAGGATTCACTCCCAGAGTGTAGGCGCTGACGCCGCAGGCGAACTCGAAGAAATAGAAGAGGCAGCCGAGATTGTACTCGTCTATCTGCTCCACCTTCACCTCCAGCTGCGGAACACCGCCGTCGATATGGGCGAGCTTCGTGCCGAGCTGGGCCATAGCGTTGCAGTACTCCACATTGCGGCCGGAGAGATAGTTCAGCTGGTCGAGATTCTGAGGATCGCTTCCTATCTTCACCTCGCGGCGGCTCTTCTCCACGGAGAGGACCGTCTCGAACATCACGCGCTCACCCTGCTGAATGAACTGACCCATAGAATGAAGGTCGGCGGTATTGGTGACGGAAGCCGGGAAGATGCCCTTGAGGTCCTTGCCCTCGGACTCGCCGTAAAGCTGCTTCCACCACTCCGCGAAGTACTGGAGCTTCGGACTGAACGAAACCATAATCTCCACCTTCTTCCCGAGAGTGGAATAGAGAAGATTGCGCATAGCGGCGTACCGGACGGCAGGATTGGCGGAGCCCTTAGCCATCAGAGCCTTGCGCTCCTCGGCCGCGCCGCGCAGAATCTCGCGAACGTCGAAACCGGCGAGCAGAATCGGCAGGATGCCGACAGGGCAGAGTACGGAGTAGCGTCCACCGACATTGTCCGGAACCACATAGCTGCGGTAGCCTTCCTGCGAAGCGAGAGTCTTCAGTGCCCCCTTCTTCGCGTCGGTTATCGCCACGATGCGCTCCGAAGCTCCGCTGCGGCCGTATTTCTCTTCGAGATGCTGCTTGACGATGCGGAAAGCGACGGCAGGCTCGGTGGTGGTGCCGGATTTGGAGATGACCACGCAGGCGGCGTTGCGCTCGGAAACGAGATCCATCAGTTCGGCGATGTATTCCTCGGAAAGGTTGTTGCCGGCGAAGACTATTTCGGGATTGCCGCCCTTGTCGCGGAGCTGCTTGGAGAAACTGTGCGAAAGGGCCTCTATCGCGCAGCGCGCACCCAGATAGGAACCGCCGATACCGATGACTACCACCAGATCCACGCCCTTGGTCTTCCAGCTGTCGCGAATCTGCTCATACTCTGAAATTTCCGACTCCTTCATATCGACGGGGAGAGTCAGCCAGCCGAGAAAATCGCTGCCCTTGCCGCTGCCGGCGAGGAGAGTGTCGAAGGCGGCGAGAGCCGCTGTTTCATAAGTCCTGTAATCAGAAGACTTTACAAAGGAATTGCATCCGTTAAGATCGATTTTTACCATAATAATATGAACTTCTTGTATAATAACAACTTAAATACCTATTATTCTATAACCATAAAGCAAGTGGCGGAGTCCGATACGAAACTGTTCAGTGATTCTTAAAAATCACTTGCATACCATAATATCCAGAATCACATTGTCCGTCTCGTGCATTCCGACGGAACCCACGCGGCCCAAGTTTCGGATCGAGCGTTCGATATCGTCGTCGATTATCCCGTCTCGGCGGCTCACGCAGTGTCCGGAGAGCGCCAGCTGACAGGACTGCACCGCGCTCGACACGCCGGAAGCCACCTTCATAGCGCAACCCACCTTCGCCCCGTCGCAGACCATACCTGTGATATTGCCTATCATATTCTTTATCGTCGCGCAGATCTGCCCGTAAGTGCCGCCCTTGAGCCAGCAGATGCCGCAGGCCGCTCCGGTCGAAGCCACCACGCAGCCGCACAGGGCTGAAAGCAGTCCGAGATGACTCTTGATATGGATGGCTATGAGGTTGCTCAGGCACAGCGCCCGGGACAGCCTTTCGTCATCGACGCCGTAGTGCAGCGCATAGGCTATCACGGGCACGCTCACGGTGATGCCCTGATTCCCGCTGCCGGAATTGCTCATCGCGGGCAGAGTGCAGCCGGCCATACGCGCATCCGACGCTGCGGCGGTGAGAGACATCGCGTAAGCGAGGAAATCTCTGCCGAAATCTTCCCCGTCCGCGGCTATGGTGCTTCCGACATTGAGACCGTAGTCCCCCGCGAGGCCCTCCCGGGCCAATGCCAGATTAAGCGTCCGGTCCTCGAGAATGAAGCTGATGTCCGAAGAGCAGACGCTCTGCACGAAATCATATATCTCCCTCACGCTCAGCCCGCTGCAATGCCCCTCGGAGCCGCCGCCGCAGGAAGAGTCCGTGTCCGACAGCAGCTTTCCGCAGAGCTCGAGGCGCACGATGTTGTCGTGCCCGTCCCGAATCACCGCAACGGCGTCGCGACCCCCGCAGGAAACTCTCACCGAGACATACAGCACGCTGGCCGTTTCGGCCAATCCCAGCTTCACTTCCGTCTCCAGAGACTTGGCGCGGTCCACGGAAGCTTCGTCGAGGTCTTTCAGAACTTCGAGCCCGTAGCGGGACTTTCCGCAGACGGCTCCGAGAGCGGCTGCGATGCGCAGACCGGTCATCCCGGTGCCGGGCACTCCCACGCCCATCCCGTTCTTCAGGATGTTCCCGCTGACGGAAACCGAGATGTCGAAGCGGGCGGAGAGCCGGTCGGGGATTTCCAGCAGCTCCGCCGCCTTGGCGGCGGCCAATGCCACGGCGATGGGTTCGGTGCAGCCCAGGGCCGGCTTCACCTGAGAATGGATAAGTTCGATTATACCGCGTTCACGTTCTGTCATATGAATGTTTTTGCGTTATCATTCGGTAGTCACTTGAGGGCTGCATCCCGCACGGAGCCAGTCGACGGTATCTTTCATCAGTTTCTGCATCAGAGCGGGGTCGCAGATGCTTTCCATCGGCAGTCCGAGGCTGAAGACGCGGTAGAGTCCCTTGTCGGCGCAGACTGCGGCGGAGACGGAATTTCCGGTATAGCGCAGCGCTGTCCGGGATCCTTCCCCGACAGGAAGGATGCCGTCGGGATTCTCGACGCAGTATATTTCCGGGTTCAGCTTCTGATGGAAAGTGAAGCCTCC
>CAVKLO010000079.1:5826-6677 GCA_963656985.1 Bulleidia sp.
GTCGCTGAAATCCACAGGAGAATCATAGAGGGTCTCGACAGCCCCGGTGTAGCAGGCGTGGTCGGAAACCCAGCGGTAGCCGAGCACCTCGCTCACGAAGGCCTTGGTGTCAGCCCTGTATGCGCTGTCCACCTGTACGGGATACACTTCGTCCCAGACATCCGTGCCTATGTTCGCGCCGGAAATCAGGAGATTGCCTCCGGCGGAGGTGTACTCGCGCAGCGATTTCTGCAGGGCCTCCGGGAAGACCTGGAAACGGTTCGGAACCGCTCCCGCGCCCACCTTCACCGTCACCTGCTTGCCGCAGAGAAGGTCGAGGACAGGACAGTCGGAAGCATTCGCGCCGTCTGCCGTGAAAGCGTCGCGGGACAAGGATTCCACAGCATAGCCGGACGCCATAAGGGCCTTCGCGTGGAGATATACGAAGTCGAAGGTATTGCCCGGAACGAGCTTGCCGGCATAGTCGGACCAGGTCGCGCCGAAGCCCGGATTGTCGTCATCCATCCAAGGCAGGCTCCTGCGGTACTGATAGACATTGCCTATGTAGTTTATTTCATTGCCCCAGGCCACTCCCCCGTCGGTGAGGGCGTCGAAGCCGGCGTACTGAGGGGTGTCGAACCAGGTAGGGGCGGAGACGCGGTCGAAGTTGTTTACGACCAGCACATTGGAGGCTGCGCCGTCAGGCGTGCCGACGCAGAGAGTCTCGGACGGAAAACTCTTGCCGCCGGAGTTGTACGCCTGAATCTTGAAGCTGTAGAGATGTCCCGGAGCGACCTCGACCTTTACCGAGCAGCCCTGGGAAGGGTCGAGGTAGATGCCCTGGTCGAAGACTCCGTCGTCCACTCGGGTGT
>CAVKLO010000080.1:0-6677 GCA_963656985.1 Bulleidia sp.
AACCTGAGGTGGGCGGCGCAGTCGCTCGGAGGACGCATCGAAGCTCCCGGGGATGAATTCGGGGTCAGGACTACGGACTGCGGGCATCTGCTCGTTCCGGGGGAGGTCCCGGGCGAAGGTCAGTGGTGCGGCGTGCTCGTGCGTGATGGCGAAGCGCGGATGCTCGCGGAGGGAACGGAAGCTCTTCAGTATCTGCACCCTCTGCGCTGCGGTGTGGAGAAGGGCCGGATGAAGGGGAAGGACTTCATTCCTTCGGCGGACTGGGCCCTGAGCATCGATTATGACCGAAGTTTCTGCCCGGTGGCCGAGCTGGACAAGCAGACGGCCCTGCATTTCCTGCATAAGGACAGCATAGTCCTGCCGGATGCGCCCGGAGGCTATGTCCTGGTGACTTACAGGGGACTGGCTCTGGGCTTTGTGAAGAATCTCGGAACCCGCTGCAACAATCTCCACCCCCAGTCCCGGAGGATAAGAATGGATATAGAATGATATGAAACGCATAATACTCGCTTTTTCTTTACTGCTGACCTGCCTTGCCGCTCTGAACGCGCAGAGCGTCAGTGAGGATTTCAGAACCAGATATCAGAACCTCGTAAGGCACGTGGGGATCTCCGGCTTAGGCGTGGAAACCCTTCTGGACCGCTGGGAGGCGGCTTCCCCGGACGACCCCGATATGCTCAAGGCCAGGAGTGACTACTATCTCGACAAGTCCCGCACCGTGAAACTCGTGATAAAGGACGCTGAGCGCTATCTGGGCCAGAAGCCCTATCTCACCCTCAAGGATTCTCTGGACCGCGACGTGAACTATTTCGAGGAGTCCTTCTACGACGACTCCCTCTTCGCTCTCTCGTCCCAGGCCATAGACAAGGCCATCCGCCTCTATCCTGACAGGCTCGACCTGCGTTTCGACAAGGTGACCGCCCTGGCCGCTTACGAGAAGGACAGCCCCGATATGGCTTACTCGGCGCTCTCGGGCCTGATAGACTATAATGCCGTGGCGCACCCGTCCTGGACCATAGACGGCCGGACGATAGATGCACAGACCTTCGAGGCGGCGATACAGGAATATTGTTTCGCGTTCTACGCCATCGGCAGCCCGGCTTCCTACGAGGCCTTCCTCAGACTCTCCGAGAAGATGCTCGGCAATGACCCGAAGAGCACCCTCTTCCTGACCAATGTCGGAACCTACTGGCTGATAGCGAAAGACGACAGCAAGAAGGCTATGAAGTACTACAGGAAGGTGCTGAAGCTGGACCCGGAGAACTACACGGCGGTAAAGAACTGCATCATTCTGGCCCGCAGGGAAAAGAACACCTCGCTCGAGAAGAAATATCTTCCGATTCTTGTGAAGATCAGCGATGACGAGCGGGAGAAGGCTTCCGCCCTCACACGATTGCAGGCTCTGAAATAAAGTGAACTATACCGGCTTCATAGCCCGCAGACTGCATTTTCGCGGGAAGGCGGCATCGGTTTCCATAGCCGTGTCGTTTTTCGTGATGATAGTGGCCGTATCCATCTCTTCCGGTTTCCGCCGGGAGATAAGGGGCACACTTTCTTCTTTCTGCGGGGACGTGCGGCTCACTTCCACCCGCGCCGGCGCTCTTTCGGAAGCGGACCCCATCAGCCGGACCCCGTCTTTTCTCTCCGATATCGAGGCCCTGAAAGGCGTGGAGAAAATAACCCCCGCCGTCTATCGGGCGGGCATAGTGAAGAGCGACGGTGTCATACAGGGGGTGGTGTTCAAGGGCATTCCGGATGCGGATTCTCTTAAAGGGCTTGGAGTCAGCATCCCTTCGGGCCTTGCCGATATGCTTTCCCTGAAGGAGGGCGACAGGCTTTCCGCCTGGTTCGTGGGCGAAAAGCTGAAGGCCCGCCGCTTCACGGTGAAGGAAATCTACGACGGGCGGGCGGATGTGGACGGCGCTCTCCCGATTTTCGCCGACATCTCCGATATGCAGAGACTGAACGGCTGGGATTCCCTTCAGGTCTCGGCCCTGGAGATCACTCTGGACAGGGAGAGGCGCAGCTCCGCCGCTCTTCGGGATATGACCTTCACCATCGGTACCGTCTGCCTCGCCGCCGCATCGGAGCGGGACGACAGCCTTATGGCACGAAGTGTCGCGGACCTCTATCCCCAGCTTTTCAGCTGGCTGGACCTGATAGACTTCAACGTGTTCTTCGTCCTGCTGATTATGACCATAGTCGCCGGATTCAATATGATTTCCGGCCTGCTGATACTGCTTTTCCGGAACATCTCCACCATCGGAGTCCTGAAATCGATGGGTATGACGGACAGGAGCATAGTGAAGGTATTCCTCAAGACTTCTTCTCGTCTGGTGCTCAAGGGGATGGCCATCGGAAACGCTCTGGCCCTGCTCTTCTGCCTCGTTCAGGGCGCGACCCGTCTCATAAAGCTGAACCCGGAGAACTACTTCGTCTCCTTCGTCCCTGTAAGCGTGGACCTTTCGATGATTCTGCTCGCGGACTTCGCCGCTTATGTGGTGATAATGCTGCTCCTGCTGCTTCCGAGCCTGTTCATCTCCTCCGTGGACCCGGCGAAGACCGTTCGCTGCGCATAGTGATGATGATAAACTTACCAAGTTATTTTTTCATCATCACTAAGCCCGGACTTCCCTTTCACTCGAAGTTTTTTCTGAAGAAGCCGTATCTGCGCTCCACGCTCTCCACGAAAGCGACCGTCTCCCCTCCGTCGAAACTGCCGTGCCTTATCTCTTCGTTACCTTCCGTAACTTCCTCGTCCATAGCCGCCATTACTTCCTTGAGCGCGGCCCAGCTGCGGCACTCGGCCTCGATGGCGTCCGCGTAGTTCAGAATGTCGGCCAGACGGCTTTCGCCGGCATTGTACGCAGCCAGAACGAAACGTCTGAGCTCCTCGCCCTCGCCCGTACGCCTGCGGAACTTTTTCTTCAGGTGCTGAAGGTACTTCGCTCCCGCCTCCAGACTCTGCCGCGGGTCCGCCGGATTTTCCACACCGTAGCGCCGTGCGGTTATGGGCATCAGCTGCATCAGCCCCGCCGCTCTCTTGCCGGAGGCGGCCTCGATTCTGAAGCGTGATTCCTGATACGCAATCGCTGCCAGCAGCCTCCAGTCCTCCTTCAGCGGTGCGCACACCTCCCGCATCAGACTGTCGTACGGGCTGATGAAATCCGCCTTCCCGCCCGGAACCGGCACTTCCAGAAATTCCCGGTGAAGCCGTCCCCGCAGCGGCGATGCGTGATACTCTTCCAGCCAGGAGTTGATTTCCTTGAGTCTTGAGCGGCTCTCCGCGTTTATCAGCCAGAGGGCGACGCTGTCCACAGGCGTCGAAATGAAGAGACTGTCCATCTGCAGAGAGTCACGCAGCGCCAGCACCACGATATCCGCAGTCCCGTCGCGAAGCGAGTCGGCGTAGTGCGGCATCTCCCGGACGAGGCGCGTATCCGTTCCGGAACCTACGCTCCGGGCGAACCTTTCCAGCAGTTCGTAGTTGTATCCCGCTTCCAGACGGCCGGGAGCCTTCCCGAAATCCCCGGAGATGATGACGCAGTGCAGCTGCTTCCCGGCGAAAGTCCCCCTGTCGCGGGGTGCGAGATAAATGCTCGCGGCCGCCAGGGCGGCCAATCCCGCTATGACCCCCGCTATGATCCTTCTTCCGCCCACGGCCTCTATCGGTTTGTGGCCTGCCTCATTCCGGCAGGGCCGCCGCTCCTCGAGTTCCCTGATCTCCCCGTGCTTCCGGAAGATGTCTTTCCCGGTGAATTGCCGGCGGCCGGAGAAGCCCCCGTCTTTTTAGACGGCTGCATATAGAACGGCCACCAGATGCCGAACTTCACTGTGCGGGTGGTGTTTATGTAGTGATGGGCCGAGAAATAATCCGGCCTGTCCGGCCAGACGCCCATAGCCGCGTTTTCGAGCTTTATGAAGATGCAGGCCCTCTTCCACTGCGCATTGATGAAGGCGTCGAGATACGGCCCGTTATTGTATTTGATTTCGTTCTGGTTCCTGAAAACTCCCAGAGCCGGATTCCAGGCGGGGGAGTACCAGGCCGTGTTCCAGAGCCCGTCCACTCCCAGCTGGAGCTTCATCACATCCTGTTTTACATTGAACTCCAGATAGTAACGCAGGTTGAGGCTCAGGGTCGGGAGCGGCAGCACGTCTTCATCCGAAGACAGCTGGAAGAGTGCGCGGTTCTCCAGATGCAGCAGATTCCCCAGCACGAAATCCTTGCGGGCCGCTACCGACAGCACGCTCATCGGCTTGGTGTTCTGGCGGATTATGCCCAGAGTGTCGTAGTAGATATTGTTCACCAGAAGGGCATAGCCCGCCGAGGCGCTGAGCCTCCAGCGCGGGATGTCCAGACTTCCCTGAAGTTTCGTGGTGGATATCTTGCCGAAGCCGTTGTCCCACTTGTAGTGGTTCGTGAGCAGATGCTGCTGATAGTATTCGGCTTCCCTCGAACCGGTCTCGAAATGCGCCTTCAGAGTTACGGGGCTTTTCTTGGCGCGGCGGAAAGGGTGGAGGGTCAGTACGGCATTGGCCGCAAGGCCCTTGTCATTGAATTCCGCCCCCGCGAAACCGTAGTCGGCGCCCGCGTCCCAGTGCAGGTTTCGCGTCAGGCGGCCCTTGACGCCCGCGTAGGCGAATGCGGTGTTCCACACTTCGTTGCCCGGAGCTTTCAGGTAGAGCGCCTCCGGACGGTAGAAATTCTGCAGCCTGTAGCCCGCTCCGACGTCGAGCTTGGAGATGATTCCGTCTTCCGACCAGGGCTGCAGACGTATGAACGCCCTGTTCTCCAGTTTCATCACGCGCAGAGAGTCGGCGGTGGAGTTCGGATTCAGATAGAACTTGTTGTCGAAGAGTGCGTTCCCGTCGCTGCTTGTGGATGAGCTCAGCGCGTCGCTGTAAGTCCTTGTGATGACGGTGTATTCGCTGCTGTGCCCGATGAACGCGGTGGTCACTTCGCTGCTGTCGGCGGCATCCTTTTTTTTCAGGAAATTGAAAGGAATGCGGTACTGCTGGTCGAGAAACAGCGTGTTTTTCTTTATCTTGCTGGACGCTCCGGAGAGGGCCACCTTGATTTCGCGCGCGTCCACGGTAGTGTCGCGGATCCAGTAATTGTCGAGGATTCCTCCGTTCTCGCTGCGGCTCACCATATTGTAGATGTATCCGGCGTGCATCATATAACGCTTGCCGAGGTAGTTCGCGTTCGCGTAGAAAGTCTTGTTCGTCGTGGATTCATCGGCGAGGATTCCGTTCCCGCCGAAGCGGTCATAGCACAGTGTGAAATTGAACTCCGGGTCGATGTTCTGCGTGGTCATCAGGTGGAGATTGTTCGACTCCTTCTGGGTGCCCGTGAGCAGAGTCCCCGTGTAGCTGAGCTCGGTGTACGGGGTCTTCGTGTTATACATCGGCACGTTTTCCGGGTTTACGGTCCAGCTTTCCTGAGCCTGATAGAAGAATACCCGTTCGCGGTCCTCGCGCAGGAAATAATTATAACTCTGCGCCGGAGAACCCGCCACGCCCAGCCAGGTCGCGTTGATGTCCTCGCGGCGGAATTTGTAGTCGCGGAAGTGACGGTTGAAGCTCGTGTCCGGCTCGCTCACTTCCATATCGTGGAAATCCCGTCCGTGCGTCCAGGTGATGATTCTGCGGTACTGCAGACTGTCGGCGAGGAACGGGGTGTCGAGCAGCCGCAGCGTGCTCTTCAGAATGCTGTCCTTTACGTTCTGCAGACTGTCGTGCACGGCTCTGAGGCTGTCCATAGCGGCTTTCTTCGCCTGCATCTTAAGATTCGTGTCGTATTTCTTTCGCCCGGCCCTGTCCAGAGAGGCGTACCACTGCTCGAAGCGCACCCGCGCGAGAGCCGCCGAATCGGCATAGTACAGCGAATCCAGCATCTTCCAGTCCAGAGTATCGCCTGCGGCGATCAATGTGTCCCTGACCCAGCGGTGGGTGGCGGAGTCCACCAGGGCGGCGTAGTATCTGTATCTGAACGGGTCTGTAAATCTGAGAGAGTCGGGGACTTTCACCGTGTCCCGGAAATGGATGATCTCCACGCTGTCCGCCTGCATCTCGAATCCCAGGCTGTCCGCGCTGTGCAGGCTGTCCGCGATCTCCGCCGCGCTCATCCGGAAGTCCTCGGCCGTCCAGCCTTTCTTATATGCATCGTGGGGATATATCACCGTATCGGCCGCATAGCCTTCCCTCGGGCTGAGTCTCAGTCCGTCTGCGGAATATCCTCCGGAAGTGAAGACCCCTGTCAGGGCCGAAACGGTCACCAGGACCGGGAGAACTGATTTGGACAGAAAACTCTTCATAACAACCCACAAAAATACTAATTTTTGATTAATCGCCAAGAATGCTTAATTTTGGCTTTCTTAACGTACCTTTTATGAAACGGCTCGAAGAATTATTCCTTTCCTATACCGGAGTGAAGGCCTCCGAGGTCACTGAGCTTACATCCTCCGGCAGCAACCGCCGCTATTTCCGGCTCCGGGGGAAAGACATTTCCCTCGTGGGAGTCGTGGGCACGAATCTCGATGAAAACAGGGCTTTCATAGCCATAGACCGCCATTTTCTCTCCAAGGCCATCAGGGTTCCGCGCGTTCTGGCGGTGAGCGGAGACGGGATGTGTTACATCCAGGAGGACCTGGGGAACGACCAGCTCTACACTCTGG
>CAVKLO010000081.1:0-6572 GCA_963656985.1 Bulleidia sp.
TTAAGCCTGCCGCTAGCGTTCATCCTGAGCCAGGATCAAACTCTTCTTTGTATATTATCTATATACTTCTCGCCCGATCCTGACGCCTTCATTTCCTAAAGAAATCAACGCTCTCGTTCTTTATCTTGTTCTCGGTACTTGCTTGTACTTATCTTTCAATATTCTCAATGAACTCTCCGTTCCCTATCGAAACGGGCTGCAAAGATAAGCACTTTTTATTTCCCCACAAACTTTTTTTCGTTTTTTTTTCGTATCTTGGCCCCCACAAAAACTAAGATGTATGAAGATATCATTAATGCTCTCACTTGCCGCTCTGGCGGTATTTTCCCTTGAGGCCTGCGCCAAACAGGAAAAAGTACTTAATCTGGTACCTTATCCTCAGGAAGTCACGATAAGCTCGGGGACCTTCAAGGTCAGCGGAGCCGCGTTTAACTGCGACCCTGCCGTAGATGCCAGGAGTCAGGAAGCCATCCGGAAATTCTCCGTAAGACTTTCCACCACAAGCGGGAAAGTAAGTACCTTCACCACCCCTATCGGTCTGGCTGCATCTGCCGAGGCCGGTAAAGTAAAAGGCTTCGTATTCACAGCCGACGAGACTCTGTCGAGCGGAGAATACAGCATAGAGGTCAGCGGAAAATCCGTCAAGGTCCGCTCTTCCGACTTCTACGGCACCCTCTACGCCATCGAGACGCTGAAACAGCTTATGCCGGTGGCCGTCTATGGTTCCAAGGCCGACGGGAACGCGAACTGGCACATACCGTGCGTCAGCATCAAGGACGCTCCGCGTTTCGGCTACAGAGGTATGCATCTGGACTGCGCAAGACATTTCTTCAGCGTGGACGAGGTGAAAAAATACCTGGACGTGATGGCTATGTATAAGCTGAACCGCTTCCACTGGCATCTCACCGAAGACCAGGGCTGGAGACTTGAGCTCAAGAAATATCCCGAGCTGACTCTCATCGGCGGATTCCGCGACGGCACTATGATAGGCAAGGATTTCAGCTCCGATGACGGCGTCCGCTACGGCGGTTACTACACCCAGGAGCAGGTAAAGGAGATTATCAGATATGCCGACGAGCGCGGCATCACTGTCATACCGGAAATCGACCTTCCGGGACATATGCTGGCAGCATTGGCCGCCTATCCGCAGCTCGGCTGCACAGGCGGCCCGTACAAGGTCTGGAAGCGCTGGGGCATTTCGGACGAGGTTCTCTGTCCGGGCAAGCCTGCGACCTTCGAGTTCCTCAAGGGTGTGCTGAGCGAAGTGGCTGACCTCTTCCCGAGCGAGTATATCCACATAGGCGGAGACGAGTGTCCTAAGACCGAGTGGGAGAAATGTCCTGACTGCCAGAGGCTCATCGCAAAGCTTGGACTCAAGGACGACAAGAACGCGAGTGCCGAGCAGTATCTGCAGAACTACGTTATGACCTTCTGCCAGAAGGTGCTCGAGGAGAAAGGCAAAAAAGTCATCGGTTGGGACGAGATTCTCGAAGGCGACCTCGAGGAGGGCGCGACCGTGATGTCCTGGAGAGGCACCGCCGGCGGCATCAAGGCTGCCAAAATGGGCTACGACGTCATAATGACCCCGAACAGCTACTACTATCTGGACTACTATCAGACGAAAGACACGGAGAACGAGCCTCTCGCCATCGGCGGTTATCTGCCGGTCGAGAAGTGCTACAGCTTCGATCCGTACGAGAGCATAGCTCCGGAGCTCCAGCATCACATCCTCGGCGTGCAGGCGAATCTGTGGACGGAATACATTCCGTCCAATGAGCAGCTCGAATATATGCTTCTCCCGCGTATGCTCGCGCTCTGCGAAGTCCAGTGGTGCAAGCCGGAGAACCGCGACTACGCGCGTTTCAAGACCGCTGTCACAGACCACCAGTTCAAGATTCTCGACCTGCTGGGATACAATTACTGCAGGGCCATCGTCGAGCACCCGGCCGACGAGTAGTGGAGCCCGTTTTCACGGAAACATCTGATTATATATAAAGGTCAACCTGCGCAGAAAATGTTTTTCTGTGCAGGTTTATTTCTTTTTCCCGAAAATGCGACTGAAGAATCCCGAGGCTCTTGCGGCCGTATTGGACGCGGGAACGACGGAGTGCATCGAGATGTACAGTTTGAGGCCGATTTGCACATCTCGATGTTCAAAAGTGCATCGAGATGTACGTTTCCCTGCTATTTTGCACATATCGATATCAAGAAGGGGGTGTCCAGCCGGAGCTATGAATGTTCAGATGGGAAATGCAGGGCGAAAACGCGTGTCCTTACCGGTTCGACCGGGAATCTCTTCCACAACGAGATTCCCGAGCAAGTCGGGAATGACGAGGTGGGTGGCAGGGCAAAAAGCCGGGAGGGTCATCTCAAAACCCGGTACGCGACGGCGGCGTAGAGAATAAGGAGGAGAGTGCCGACGGATAATTGGACGGGTGCGGAGCAGCCGTCCGGCAGGAAAGCGTAGATGGCGAGCAGGCACAGGGCGAGCGAGACGAGGATGGCGATGCGCTTCATATCGTAAGGAACCGGCATCTTGCGGCGGCCGACAAACCAGCTCATCAGCATCGCGCTGCCGTAGCCCGCGAAACCGCCCCACGCGCAGGCCATATAGCCGTAGCGCGGCACGAAGATGACGTTCACGGCGATCATCACCGCCGCGCCCGCAGAACTCATCACGGCCCCCCACCAGGTCTCATCGCGCAGCTTGTACCAGAACGAGAGATTGAAATAAATCCCCATAAAGATTTCGGCCGCCATCACTATCGGGACGACTTTCAGACCGGTCCAATACTCGCTCTGAATGAAGTGACGCAGGAGCGGCAGATAGAAAATCACCGCCAGATAGGCCGCGAGCGTGAAACAGATGAAATATTTCATACCGTCCGCGAGCGTCTCGGGACTGTTGCGGTCACGGCTGCCGTTGAAGACGATGGGTTCGTATGCGTAGCGGAAGGCCTGGGTGAGCAGAGCCATTATCATCGCTATCTTGACGCAGGCCCCATAGATTCCGAGTTGCACCTTGCCTTCCGCTCCCGGCACGAGGTAGGGAAAGAGTATCTTGTCTGCGACCTGGTTAAGTATGCCCACCAGACTCAGAAGAAGCAGCGGCCAGGAGTACTTGAGCAGTCGGCGCGCAAGGCTGCGGTCGAAGCCGTAGCCCAGACCCTTGAGCTCGGGAATGAAACCCGCGAACACTCCGGCCGTGCAAACGAGGTTAGCGAAAAATATCAGGCCGACTCCCCCGTCCTCCCGGACGTAGAAACTCTCCAGAGCCGGAGCGCCGGCGAAGAGACTCGGCATCACGAGGAAGATGAAGAGGTTCAGAAGCACGTTCGGGATGATGAAGCCCATCTTGAGCAGCATAAACTTGACCGCCTTGCCCCGGAGCCGGAGCCGGCTGAACATTATGGCCTGGAACGCGTCCATCGCCACGATCGCCGCCATACAGGCGATGTACTCGGGATGAGCGGCATAGCCCATCACGGACGAAATCGGATGCAGAAAGAGCATAACGGCGGCCACGAAGGCCAATGCCACCCCTCCCACGAGCCTGAGTATGGTTCCGTAAACCTTGCCCGGGTCCTCGCCGTCCCTGTTCGAGAAACGGAAGAGGGTGGTCTCCATCCCCATAGTGAGCAGCGCCAGAAAGAGGGCCGTGTAGGCGTACAGATTCGTGACGATGCCGTAGCCGCCGCTGCCTGCGGCTATCTTATATGTATAGAGGGGGACAAGCAGATAGTTCAGGAACCTTCCGACTATGCTGCTCAGGCCATAAATGGCCGTATCCTTCAGCAATGACTTCAGTCTCATATTCCGCGAATTTACATTATATTTGCAAAACCGGAAAACAAATTCCAAGCACATATGAGAACAAATATTCTTCTTCTGGCAGCCTGCGGCCTCATAATGGCAGGACTGGCGGTCTCCTGCGGAGGTGCGCAGAAAAAGGCGGCTGCCAAGGCCGCACAGGAAGCGGCCGAGCAGGCACGGGCGGACTCGATAGCGGCTGCGGAAATGATTCAAAAACAGGAAAGCGCAATGGAAAAAGTGAAACAGCTCCCGGATGAGCCGGTATTCGACATCATCACAAACTTCGGCACCATCAAGGTAAAGCTTTACAGCAAGACTCCGAAGCATCGCGAGAACTTCGCGAAACTCGCCCTGTCCGGCTATTACGACGGGCTTCTCTTCCACCGTGTGATAAAGGGCTTTATGCTCCAGACCGGCGACCCTTACACCCGTGACAGCTCCAGAGTCGCAGACTATGGCAAGGGAGGCCCGAACTACACCGTCCCGGCGGAGTTCGTCCCGGAGTATAAGCACAAGAAGGGTGCTCTGGCGGCTGCACGCCGGGGCGATGCAGCCAATCCTCTGAAAGAGTCTTCGGGTTCCCAGTTCTACATCGTGCAGGACGCTGAGGGCTGCTCCCATCTGGACGGGGGATACACCGTATTCGGCGAGACTCTCGAAGGCTTCGATGTCATCGACAAGATTGCCTCGGTGGAGACTAACAGCCGCGACCTTCCTCTTCAGCAGGTGCGCATCATAGCGGTAAAATCCGAGGATCTCGACAATTAAGCGATTCTCCCGAAAAGAGCGAGATATGGACGAAACCGACGGAAAATTCCGTCGGTTTTATTTTTTGGCACAGGTATTGCTATTATTCCAGTCGAATAGTTTTTTCATAGGTTAAATTTTAGGTTAGAATTGCAAACGGCCATCGATGTGAATCGCTGGCCGTTTCTGTTTTGCTTTGCAAAACAAAAACGGCCTGCTGCCGCCTATTCACTGGGGGGCTAACCCCCCAGACCCCCTGGGTCGCCTTCGGCTCCTTATGGCTCGCTTTGCAAAACAAAAACGGCCTGCTGCCGCCTATTCACTGGGGGGCTAACCCCCCAGACCCCCTGGGTCGCCTTCGGCTCCTTATGGCTCGCTTTGCAAAACAAAAACGGCCTGCTGCCGCCTATTCACTGGGGGGCTAACCCCCCCAGACCCCCTGGGTCGCCTTCGGCTCCTTATGTTTCGCTCCGAGAAAATACAAGATTGGCCGCAACGCGCGGGCGCGTGCGGCCAATTTCATATTATCACGAGTGCGAAGGACTCTAGTCGTTCAGAGAGAATCTCTTGAAGACTACTACCTTGGCTTCCTTGTCTGCAGCTGCGAGAGCGGCCTTTACGGTCTCCTTGTTATCGCTCATCTGGTACTCCTGCTCCTCGAGGGTGTTCTCCTTGAAGAACTTCTGGAGACGGCCTTTCGCGATGTTCTGAACCATCTGCTCAGGGAGATTAGCTGCCTTCTCTTCGCCTACGGTCTTGATGATCTCGCGGGCCTTGTCAGCCTGCTCCGGAGTGAGCCAGCCCTTCGCGGTGTTCGACTCGATGTGAGCCTCGCTGTCCACGTGTGCAGGGTTGATGCCCGCCTTGCCGAGAGCGGCGTCGACAGCCTTCTTCACAAGCTCTTCCTTCGTCTTCTCGACGGCTATGGCAAGCTCGTTGTCGATGACTGACTGAGGGCAGTCGGCAGCGGAGATGGCTACAGGGTTCATAGAAGCGACCTGCATTACGACACCCTTGGCGATAGCCTCGGGAACTTCCTTGTTGAAGCCTACGAGAGCGCCGAGCTTGCCGTTCACCTTGTGAATGTATTCCTTTACGAAAGGAGCCTCGACGAATGCGTAGTACGCGAGAACGTGCTTCTCGCCGGTCTTTCCGGTCTGGGCTTCGATAGCCTCGGCCACGGTCTGTCCGTCAGCCATTCTGCACTCCTTGAGAGCCTCGAGGTCAGCAGGGAGATTGGCGATGGCGACATCGGCCACAGCCTCTGCGAGGGACTGGAACGCTTCGTTTCTGGAAACGAAGTCAGTCTCGCATCCGAGGCAGACGAGGATACCCTTGCCGTCCTTCACGCGTGCCTTGACGGCACCTTCGGTAGTCTCGCGGTCCGCTCTCTTGGCGGCTACGAGCTTACCTTTCTCGCGGATGATTTCAATCGCCCTGTTGAAATCGCCTTCAGCTTCAGTGAGAGCCTTCTTGCAATCCATCATACCGGCGCTGGTCATCTTGCGCAGCTTCATTACGTCTTGTGCTGTAATCTGCATAATTTCCTGATTTTAAATTATTCTGCCGGTTTCTCCTCTTCGGCTGCCGGAGCTTCGGCTGCCTCTGCGGTCTCGGCCTCCACGTCCACAGGACGTGCACCCTTGCGGGCGCGGAGCTTTTTAGCCGTAGGCTTTACGGAAGCCTCCTCTTCGGCAACTTCCTTGTCCTTTTCGAGCTTCCTCTCCTCGAGTCCTTCCTGGATCGCCTTGCAAAGAACGCTGACTACACATTCGATGGATTTCGCAGCATCGTCATTCGCCGGAATCACATAATCAATAGGGGTAGGATCGCAACAAGTATCAACCATTGCGAATACCGGAATATTGAGACGATTGGCTTCTTTGATAGCATTGGCTTCTTTCTGGACATCGACTACGAAGATAGCGGAAGGAAGACGGCTCATATCGCGGATGGAACCGAGGTTCTTCTCGAGCTTCGCCCTCTGGCGGTCCACCTGGAGACGCTCTCTC
>CAVKLO010000082.1:0-6535 GCA_963656985.1 Bulleidia sp.
GAGAACAAGAGTTTCTCCGCCTATGAGGACTATGACTCCACTCTCTCGCTCGACGCGGTGGAATCTTCCCTGTGCGAGGAGATCATCTCGAAACTCATAGACGACATCTTCAACGCTACAGTGGCACAATGGTAGAGACGCCGGACATATCCAGACTGACTGCGGATGAGCTGATGGAGGTGGTGAATCTCTATCCCTGGTTCGGTGCGGCGCAGATGGAACTCTGCATCAGGATGGCGGGGCGCTGGGGCGAAGAGGATTTCGCACGGGCCGCGCTGCATATCGCCTCCCGCAGGAAGGTCGCGGCTGTCGCCCGCTCCGGCGGGGAAAAACGCTGGTCTGACGATGAGGTCTCCACGCTGCTCCAGTCCTACAGCGCCCCTCAGCGCAAGGTCCGTGCGGCCGGTGGGGATTTCTTCTCGCAGAACGATTATGACCGGGTAAGGCGCGAGGACGACAGGATATTCTCGAGTTTCGCGGCCAGATCCGCCGGCGGGAAGGAGGATGCTGCGGCGGATCTGGAGATTCTGGATGATTTCTGCACCGAGCCGATCGCGCGCATCTATTCGGAGCAGGGCTATTTCGAGCAGGCAAGGTATATTTATTCGAAACTTATCTTGCGTTATCCGGAAAAAAATACTTACTTTGCAGCCCAAATTGAAAAATTGGGCGATATCACAGATAATTAAAAAGTTAAAGATATGAATGTATTGTTTATCATCCTGGTCGTGTTCATCCTTATCGCGGCCGTTCTGCTCACCATCGTGGTGCTGCTCCAGAACGGCAAGGGTCAGGGTCTCGCCAGCAACTTCGTCGCCGGCAACCAGACTTTCGGCGTACGTCAGACCGCCGACATTCTCGAGAAGACCACCTGGGTTCTCGTCGTTTTCATCTTCGTGCTTTCAGTAGTGGCTTCCTTCACCACAGGCTCCACAAGCTCCAGCATCGACGTCACCGACCGGATCGAGAACGTGGCTACACAGCAGCAGCCGGAGTTCCCTACCGCTCCTATAGAGTCCGAGTCTCCTACCGAGTAGTCCGCACAGCGGGGGGGGCTGACAGATTGTCAGTTTCCCGGGCTTGGAATACTATTTGACCCGTAATCGTCTGCCTCACAAGAGGCGGACGTTTTTTTTATGGATAATATGGAAAACTACAATTTTTTAAGCAAATACGCCATCAATCTGAACGATCTGGCCGCACGCGGCAAACTTGACCCGGTCATCGGCCGCGATGAGGAGATCAGGCGTGTGCTGCAGATTCTTTCGAGAAGGACGAAGAACAACCCTATACTGGTCGGTGAGCCGGGTGTGGGCAAGACCGCCATCTCGGAAGGCATAGCCGCAAAAATAGTGGACGGCAACGTGCCTGAGAACCTCAAGAACCGCAAGGTCTATTCTCTGGATATGGGAGCGCTCATCGCGGGCGCGAAATATCAGGGCGAGTTCGAGGAGAGGCTCAAGGGCGTAGTGAAGGAGGTCGTCGACAGCGACGGGGAGATAATCCTGTTCATAGACGAGATTCATACTCTGGTGGGCGCGGGGCGTTCGAGCGGCGCTATGGACGCGTCGAACATCCTGAAGCCGGCACTGGCGCGGGGCGAGCTGCGCACCATCGGCTCGACCACGCTGGACGAGTACCAGAAATACTTCGAGACGGACAAGGCGCTCGAAAGACGTTTCCAGATGGTGACGGTGGACGAGCCGACGCCCGCAGAGAGCATCGCGATTCTTCGCGGGCTGAAGGAAAAGTACGAGAACCATCATCACGTGAAGATAGAGGACGACGCGCTCATCGCTGCGGTAAACCTGTCCCACCGCTACATAAACAACCGTTTCCTGCCGGACAAGGCCATCGACCTGGTCGATGAGGCCGCCTCGAAGCTGCGTCTGGAGATGAATTCGGTGCCGGAGCCTATAGATGACCTGAATTCCCGCATCCGCCAGCTCGAAATCGAGAAGGAGGCCATCAAGCGCGAGGGCGTGTCCCTTAAGATGGACAAGATAAACGAGGAGCTTAAGGAGCTGGAAGCCAGGCGTACGGAACTCACCGGACGCTGGAACGAGGAGAAGGGCATCCTCTCCGACCTTCAGAGTTCGCGGCAGCAGATGGAGGACCTGAAGAACCAGGCTGCCATAGCGGAACGCGGAGGTGACTACGGGAAGGTGGCGGAGCTGCGCTACGGCAAGATCGCGGCTCTTCAGAAACATATCGATGAGTTGGGCGGGAAGCAGGCGGCGATAAAAGACCCTATCATCACCGAAGCCGTAACTCCGGAGGATATCGCGGAGGTGGTGGCCCGCTGGACAGGCATTCCTGTAAACAGGATGCTGGAGAGCGAAAAGGAGAAACTCCTGAGGATGGAGTCGGAGCTGCACAAGAGAGTGGTCGGCCAGGATAAGGCCATCTGCGCCGTTTCCGATGCCGTAAGACGTTCACGTGCAGGACTCTCCAACGAGAAGCGTCCTATCGGTTCCTTCCTCTTCCTGGGAACGACAGGCGTGGGCAAGACCGAACTCGCCAAGGCTCTGGCCGAGTTCCTCTTCAACGACGAGGCTATGATCACCCGCATCGATATGAGCGAGTATCAGGAGCGTCACACCGTGAGCCGTCTTGTCGGCGCTCCTCCGGGATATGTGGGATATGACGAGGGCGGTCAGCTGACCGAAGCCGTAAGGCGCAAGCCTTATTCGGTAATCCTGCTGGACGAGATAGAGAAAGCGCATCCGGACGTGTTCAATGTCCTGCTGCAAGTCCTTGACGATGGCCGTCTTACGGACAACAAAGGACGCACCGTGGACTTCAAGAACACTATCCTCATTATGACTTCGAACCTGAAGAAGGAGGAGCTTGCCACGAGGATGAGACCTGAGTTCCTCAACCGTATCGATGAGATCATCGTGTTCGATTCTCTCAGCAGGGACGACATCCGTCAGATAGTCCGCATCCAGATGACGCAGCTTCAGAACAAGCTCTCCGAGGACGGCGTGGAACTGACTTACACCCAAGCCTTCGAAGACCTTATGACGGAGAACGGCTACGATCCTGACTTCGGAGCAAGACCTGTCAAGAGGCTGATTCAGAGAGAGCTGGTGAATAAGCTCGCCAAGGCGGTGCTCGAAGGCGGCATCCGCAAGGACTCCACCATCGAAGTCGACGCGTCGCCGAGCGGAGAAGTCCTCATCAGGAACAGATAAGCGCTGCGGCGCGCCGTGAAATGAAGATTGGCCGGCCGGGTTTTTCCCGGCCGGCCAATTCTGTATTCGGTTCGTATCAATAAAGTCTGAGGAATACCTCTATCGCCTGGTACTCGGCCATTCCGAGCGCGTCGTACTGGCGGGCGGTGCTGCTCGTACGGTCTTCCGCACGCTGCCAGAACTCGCGAGGGTCATCGCCCGGGAACGGAACGATATCCTTCTGGGAAAGATGCCTGTAGATGGCGTGGCGCTTCTCCACGACCTCGTCCGGACTGAGCGGAACCGCCATATCCACACGGCCGAGTTCCCACTCCATCCAGGCTCCGCGATAGAGCCATACCATACAGTCCTTCGCCCACTGCTCGCCCTCGTCCTTCAGCTGCTGCAGAGCGTCCAGAGCCGCCTCGGTGCAGACTCTGTGGGTTCCGTGAGGGTCGGCAAGGTCACCTGCCATAAACATCATATGAGGCTTCAGCTTCTGCATCAGAACCTTGATTATGTCCACGTCCGCCTGGGTGCGCGGAAGCTTCTTTATGCCGCCGGACTCATAGAACGGCAGGTTCAAGAAGTGGACATTCGTCTCGTCATTGAGGCCGAACGAGCGGTCTGCGGCCCGAGCCTCGCTGCGGCGGATGGCCGCCTTGATATTGAGCAGCTCGCGCGGCTCGGGCTCGCCCGGACGCTTGCTCTCTATTAGCTTCTTCACCTCATCGAAGCGGTCTCCGAAGCCCAGCTGGCGGGCGGCATCCATATGCTGGAGCACCACGTCGTCGTGGACGGCGACATTTCCCGAAGTCTCGTACGCCACGTGCACATCGTGACCCTGGTGGGTGAGGCGGATGAACGTGCCGCCCATAGATATCACGTCGTCATCGGGATGAGGAGAGAAGATGAGGACTCTCTTCGGGAACGGGACGGAAGGTACCGGACGTGTGGAGTCATCCGCATCAGGCTTTCCGCCCGGCCATCCGGTGATGGTGTGCTGGAGATCATTGAACACGTCGATGTTTATCTTGTCATACGGTCCGAAACGGTCGAGGAGCTCCTCGAGAGAATTCTGAAGATAATCGTTCTCGGTGAGCTTGAGGATAGGCTTGTTCACGGTCTGGCAAAGCCATATCACCGCCTTGCGCACGAATTTCGGAGTCCACTCGCAAGGGCCTATCATCCACGGGGAGACCACTCTCGCGAGCAGGCTTCCGCCCGTCTCGTCGGTGAAGAGGGTGATGTTGCCGTGCGCCTGAAGGAATGATGCCGGGCAGGAGGAAACCGGCTTCCCCTCCGCTACATCTTTGACAGCCTGGGCCTTGTCCTCACCCCAGGCCATCAGAATGATGCGCTTGGCGGAGAGAATCGTGGCTATGCCTATGGTAATGGCGGCGTGAGGCGTATTCTTGATGTCACCTTTGAAGTTGCGGGTCTGGCGCTTGCGGGACTTGTAAGGCAGAAGGACCGTGCGGGTGCGGCAGGTCGGAGTGGCTCCGGCTTCGTTGAAGCCTACCTGTCCGCCTTCTCCCACGCCGATGACGATGAGGTCGAGGCCGCTTGCCTGACGGTCGAATTCGGCGCAATACTCGGTAATCCTGTCCTGTGGAACCATCCCATCCGGGGTGTGGATGTTCTCTGGGGCGATGTCGATATTGTCCAGAAGTTCGGAGTGCAGTTTCGTGTTGCGGCTCTGCAGATCCGAAGAAGCCACCTGGCAATACTCATCGATGGAGAAGATGTCCACATTCCGGAAGGAGACTCTTCCTTCCCGGCAGCGTTTGCTGAGGACCTTGTAGAGGGATACGGGCGTGATGCCCGTCGAGAGGCCAAGCTTGAAGTTGCGACCTTCTTTCGCGCAGTCGAACTCTGAAATGGCCTTGATGATGATCTCGGCTATAGCCTTGCTTGCAGGCGTGGAATCGTCATAGATTTCCGTCGGGATCTTTTCGAAACTGTGAAGAATGCCTTCCGGAATATTCTCTTCCAGAAGGCCACCATCCTTAGGTACGGTAAAATGTTTCATCGGGGAATTTATTTTTTCTTCACCGCGGAGCCGCCCTCTACCAGTGTAGGGTTAAGAATGACCGTCTTCTGACAAGGCAGGTTCTCGATCATCGCGTGGAGCAGGTCCACCGACTTTTCGCCGAGCTCTTTCAGAGGCTGCACGATATGGGCTACTGTCGTGGAATAAAGATTATAAACATCACTTTCATCGAAAGCCACGAGCGCCAGGTCGTCAGGAGAAACCACATTCAGCTTCTTCATCGCCGACATAGCCCAGGCGGAAAGGGAATAAGTAGGGATGAACAGCCCGTCCACTCCCCGGCTTACCACGTCCTTGATGATGTCCAGAAGGTCGTTCTCCGCATTCGTGTAGTCGGTGTAGTGAACCTTCGCCTCAAGGCCCTTCTCTTTCATAGTCTGTCTATAGCCTTCTTCACGCTCCTGAAGGCTGGATATGTCGAGTTTATAGGAAACCATTTCGATGCTTCTGCAGCCGTTTTCGAGCAGAAGCCCGGTAGCCATACGGCCGGCCTCGACATCGTTCAGCAGCACCTTCCCGGCCGAATCCATCGACTCGATGTCGCGGTCCAGAAGCACCACCGGAACATTAAGGTCGATAGCTTTCTGTATGGCGGACTCGCCGCCGGCCACAGGAGCCACGATAATGCCGTCGATATTGTAGGCGAGAACCGTATCCATAACGGAATCCAGTCTCTGGGCGCTCTCGTCCGAACTGCCGAAGAGGACGGTGTAGCCGTAAGCGTAAGCCTTGTCCTCGATGTAGCGGGAGATACCGGCGAAGAACTTGTTCGAAATGTCGGTAGGAATTACCGCGATGGTGTTCGAGCGTCCGCTTCTGAGAGACGCGGCGGCCACATTCCTCCTGTAACCGAGTTTTCTGGCCACGCTGAGGACCCGTTTTGCGGTTTCCGCATTTACCGGACAGTCCAGACGTCCGTCCGGACCCTTCTTGGCGTTCATAACGAACGAGACGAGAGTTACAGATACGCCTGCCTCCCGTGCGACATCTTTAATCGTTATCTTCTTCATATCAAGTCCCTTTACTCTGAAAGTACAAAATTAATCATTTTAATCAATCCTTATGCCGAAAACTTAAACTATTTTAACATTTCCCGGCATCCGCAGCCCGCTGCGGGGACTGCGAACCAAAAAAAACAACTTGCCGTATCTTCGGCAAGTTGTTTTTCATTTAAAGCAGATGGAATCCCACGGTCAGACCGGCCATCACGATGGAAACCATACTCATCAGCTTTATTAGGATGTTGAGCGACGGACCCGAGGTGTCCTTGAAAGGATCGCCGACAGTGTCGCCCACGACGGTGGCG
>CAVKLO010000083.1:0-6513 GCA_963656985.1 Bulleidia sp.
ATATTGACTGCTTCCTGAAGCAGTCCGCCGCCGTTGCCGCGCAGGTCGAGTACAAGCCGCTTCGCTCCCCGCTTCTTCAGGTCGAGCACCGCCGAGCGGACTTCGCCGGAGACGTTTGCGGTGAAGCCGGTCTGGGAGATGTAACCCGTGGTGTCGTCCACCATCCCGTAGTACTCCACATCGGGAAGATGAATCCTCTCGCGGGTCACCGTGACGTCGTCCGTGACACCCGTGCGGAGATGCCTGGTCGTAAATACCACCGTGGTTCCCGGCTTGCCCTTCATCTTTTCCGTGCATTCGGCGGCAGTGAGTCCCTTTACGGGCGCTCCGTCGATGGCGATGATCTCATCGCCGCAGACAAAGCCCAGACGATGCGCCGGAGAGTTCCTGTAAGGCTCCGATATTATGACGTTCCCGTCTATGTCCGGCTTGTAGATTAACGCGCCGAATCCGCCGTAGGTCTTGCTCAGCATCATCTCCAGGTCTTCCTGTTCCTCGTCCGGGATGTATATGGTGTACGGGTCCAGACTTTCGAGCATAGCGTCGATGCCCACGCGCTCGATGCGGTCCAGCGGAAGGGAATCCACATATGACGCGTTCAGTTCCTTGAGTATGGCGTTCTGTATTTCCGTCCATTGCCCGAGCTTGAAATTTCTGCTCTGGGCCGAAGCGGACGTGCCCAGAATGATGCAGAGCACAGCGACTGATACTAATTTCTTCATAATGCTATTATAACGCGCGGATTTTATTCAAATTCCATTCCGCGAAGGTAAGAATTACTTGTCACTTAAGTACAAGTTCGGGCTTGTTTTATGTGAAAATATACTATATTTGTGTTCCACACGGACATCAATGAATATCATTTTCGCTACATCGAACTGCGGAAAACTCCGCGAAGCAGAAGAAATATTGGGCGAAGGCTTCCGCCTGAGCACTCCGGCCGACTTCGGCATCACGGAGGACATTCCCGAAACGGGCAGCACGCTTGAAGAGAATTCGCAGCTGAAGGCGGAGTACATCCACTCCCGCACCCGGCTCGACTGTTTTGCGGACGACACGGGTCTGGAAGTCGATGCGCTCGGCGGAGCTCCCGGGGTCCGCACCGCGAGGTACGCCGGGGATGGGCACGACTTCGGCGCGTGTATGGACAAGCTCCTGCGCGAGATGGAGGGAATCGACTCGCCGCAGCGTCGCCGCGCCCGCTTCCGCAGCGTCGTGACGCTCATCTTCGGCGGGCAGACGCTCCGCTTCGAGGGGGTTCTGGAGGGATGGATCGCTTTCGGCAAGTCCGGCTGCGGCGGCTTCGGCTACGATCCGGTCTTCATCGCCGACGAATTTCCGGACCGTACCCTCGCCGAGATTTCCGAAGAGGCGAAGAATGCCATCTCGCACAGAGGAAAGGCCCTGAGGGCTATGGCCGCGTGGCTCCGAGGAAAGGGAAATTGAATCGCCGTCCCGCCGGGGCCGGCCGCCAGGAGGGATGCAAACCACATAATATCTATTCTATGATTTCAGAAGCTTACATAAATCAAGTCGTAAAGGAGATTTTCGAAGATGTGAAATTCGCGGAGCAGCCCGAGGGACTGTATGACCCGCTCCGCTATATGCTGAGCATAGGCGGGAAACGCATACGTCCGAAGCTCTGCATACTCGCATATTCCATCTTCAGGGACGACCTCTACGATGTCATCGTGGAGCCTGCTCTCGCGCTCGAAATCTTCCATTCCTTCACGCTCATCCACGATGACATAATGGACCGCTCGGAGCTTCGTCGGGGACAGCCCACCGTGTGGAAGAAGTGGGACGAGGATACCGCCATCCTCTCCGGCGACGTGATGAACATCGAGAGTTTCCGCCGTATGGCCTCGGTTCCCGGGAAATACCTCGGAGCCGTACTGCCGCTTTTCGTATCTACGGCCGCACAGGTGTGCGAAGGGCAGCAGCTTGATCTCGAATTCGAGAAGCTGCCGCAGGTAAGTATGGGCGGATATATGAAGATGATCGGTCTCAAGACGGCGGTTCTTCTGGCCTGCTGCGCGAAGATCGGCGCGATCATCGGTGGTGCCTCCGCTCAGGATGCGGAGTTTATGTATGAGTACGGCTATCAGCTCGGTCTGGCCTTCCAGGTATCCGACGACTACCTGGACACCTACGGCGACGAGGCCGTCTTCGGCAAGCCCATCGGAGGTGACATCGTGAACAACAAGAAAAGCTGGCTGCTTACCCGCGCCCGCGAGAAGGACGAGGACGGATGCGAGCTGAACGAGGCTATGGCGATGCCCGTCGGAACTGAGGCCGAGCGCAAGGCCAAGGTCCGTGCGGTGAAAAGTGTATATAACGCTCTCGGCGTGGACAAGGACGCGATCGAAGAGATTTCCCGTCTGACCTCTCTCGCTATGGAGTCGGCCCTGAAAGTCAGCGTCAGCTCCGTGCGCATCGAGATGCTCCGCCGCTTCGCCGAGTCTCTCGTAGGCAGATCCATATAAGCGGTATGGACAGGAAAGAACTGGAGATAATGGCCCCCGCGGGCAATTTCGAATGCCTGCGCGCAGCCATCCAGGGCGGCGCTGACTCGGTCTATTTCGGCGTGGGGAACCTCAATATGCGCTCGCATTCCGCGAGCAATTTCGCTCCGGAAGATCTCCCCGAGGCAGTCCGCATCTGCCGGGAGAGCGGCGTCAGGAGCTATATGACCCTGAACATCGTTCTCTACCAGGAGGACCTGCCCGGGATGCGTGCGGCATTGGACGCGGCTGCCGCGGCCGGAGTGGACGCCATCATCGCCTCCGATATGGCGGCAATCGCGTATTGCCGCTCCATCGGTCTGGAGGTGCATATTTCCACTCAGCTGTCCATTTCGAACGTCGAGGCGCTGCGCTTCTACGCGCAGTTCGCGGATGTCATCGTGCTGGCGCGCGAACTCAGTCTCGACCAGGTGAAAGACATCCACGAGAGCATAGTGCGCGAGGGCATCTGCGGCCCGTCCGGCAAGCTCGTGCGCATCGAGATGTTCGCGCACGGCGCACTCTGTATGGCGATTTCCGGCAAATGCTACCTCTCGCTCCACACCTACGGAGCTTCCGCCAATCGCGGTGCCTGTTATCAGGTCTGCCGACGGGGCTACGAGGTCACGGACCTGGAGACGGGGCGGCAGCTGAATATCGACAACAAATACATAATGTCACCTAAAGACCTGTGTACAATAGAGTTTATGGACAGGATCACCGATGCGGGCGTGAAAGTGTTCAAGATAGAGGGACGGGCCCGCAGCGCGGAATATGTTAAGCGCTGCGCGTCCTGCTACAGCAGGGCGGCCGCCGCCGTCTGCGAGGGCGCTTACACTACGCAGTTCGCTGCATCACTCAAGACTGAACTCGGGGAAGTGTTTAACAGGGGCTTCTGGGACGGCTATTATCAGGGAGCCTATCTCGGACAGTGGAGCGATGTTTACGGGAGCCAGGCCTCCCGCAAGAAGGTCTATTGCGGGAAGGTCACCAACTGGTTCGACCGCATCGGAGTGGCTGAAATCACCGTGGAAAGCTCTCCGCTGCACCTTGGAGACGAGGTGATGGCCATCGGGGCGACTACTGGGGTGGTGGAATTCGCCGTGGACGATATGAGGGTGAATCTGAAGAGCGCAGCCGAGGCCGGCAAGGGAGTCCGCTGCTCGGTAGCCGTAAATCCGGGGGATAAGAATCCGGGCTTCGAGCGTCTGAGGCGCGGTGACAAGATTTACATCTGGGAGAAGGCCCGCGATGCGGGGGATGAAGCTTCCGGGGACTGATCGGGTTATGAATCACTTGAACTGCTTTCTGCGGCAGTTCTGCAATCGGACATACAATGAAAGGAATAGTTCTGGCCGGAGGCAGCGGCACACGCCTTTATCCGGTGACCAAGGGAGTCAGCAAGCAGCTTCTCCCGGTTTATGACAAGCCGATGATATATTATCCCCTGTCCGTGCTTATGCTCGCCGGGATCGGGGACATCCTCATAATCTCCACTCCCGAGGATATGCCCGGCTTCAAGCGGCTTCTGGGAGACGGGAGCGACTTCGGGGTGAAGTTCAGCTATGCCCCTCAGCCCTCGCCGGACGGCCTTGCCCAGGCATTCATAATCGGAAGGGACTTCATCGGAGGCGACAGCGTGTGCCTCGTGCTGGGGGACAACATCTTCTACGGCAGCCACTTCACTCCGATGCTGAAGGAAGCCGTCAGGGAGGCTGAGACGCACGGCAAGGCGACCGTGTTCGGGTATTGGGTCGCGGACCCGCAGCGCTACGGCGTGGCGGAGTTCGACGGGGACGGAAACGTGCTCGGCATAGAGGAGAAGCCCTCGGAGCCGAAGAGCAATTATGCCGTCACCGGCCTGTATTTCTACCCGAACGACGTGCTCGACATAGCCGCCCGCATCACTCCGTCTTCACGCGGGGAGCTGGAAATCACGAGCGTGAACCAGGCCTTTCTGGAGCGGGGATCCCTTAAGATGCAGCTGCTCGGACGGGGCTTCGCCTGGCTGGACACGGGCACGCACGACTCGCTGAGCGAAGCTTCGACCTTCGTGGAGGTCATCGAAAAGCGGCAGGGGCTGAAAATCGCCTGCCTCGAAGCCATAGCGTTCCGCCAGGGCTGGATAGACTCCGGCAAGCTGCGTGCTCTGGCTCAGCCGATGCTGAACAACCAGTACGGTCAGTATCTGCTGCAGCTCGCTGACGGCAAACGTGGCGTTTAAGTGATTTTTTATCATCACTTACATACCAAAGTATTTTTCGGGAATCACATAAAAGATTAGGCGACACCCTTCCCCAAAGGTGTCGCCCGGTATATAAAACGAACTTAACAAATAGACACGAAATGATGTTTCAAATGTCCACTGCAAATGTAGGCACTATTTTTTAATATCCAAGCTTTTTCTTTCGAAATTTTAAAACGATTTTCACTTAAAAACTTTAACCCGTTGAAAGACTTCACTATATATCGAAAAGATTTTTTCGTTTCAATCGTATTTTTTTCGTCCGACCCCCGGAAGACCCCGGCGGTGGGGGCGAAATATGTTGTATTATTTTGCACGATAACGAAAAATGCGCTACATTTGCAGAAAGATACACTAAAATCATCACCAAAATGAGTACGCTCAGGAATCTGCTCGTGACGGCGCTGCTTGCAGCGTCAGCCGCTTTTTCAGCCGCCGCAGGCGAATGGATACGCATAAACCAGGTCGGTTATCTTCCGAACGCCTCTAAGGTCGCGGTCTATATCAGCAACTCTCCGCAGCCGCGTGAAGTCACTTCGTTCACGCTAATCGACGCTGCAACCGGCGGGACCGTCTACACTTCCGCCCCCGGTGACATCCGCAATACCGGAGCCACAGGAGAGCTTACCGCTACATTCAGACTGAACTTTTCCGCCCTTACCGCCGAGGGAACTTATTATCTGGCGGCGGACGGGGTCAGATCCCCGGAAATCAGAATCGGCACCCGCGTCTATGACGGCTCCGCCGATTTCGTCCTCAATTATATGCGTCAGCAGCGCTGCGGATGGAATCCGTTTATGAAGGACAGCTGCCACGTCCACGACGGCTACATCCGCTATCATCCGGAAAAGGAGGGACAGCGCATAGATGTGCGCGGAGGCTGGCACGATGCTTCGGACTGTCTTCAGTACACCACCACCACCGCGAATGCCATCTACCAGATGATGTTCGCCTATCAGCAGAATCCGGAAGCCTTCGGGGACGAATACCTCGCGGACGGGACTCCGGGCAGCAACGGCATTCCGGACATCGTGGACGAGATTTATTGGGGTCTCGACTGGCTCGACAGGATGAATCCCGAGCCTGGCGAGTTCTATAACCAGATAGCGGATGACCGCGACCACGTGGGTATGCGCTTTCCGGCACGGGACCACGCCGATTACGGCTGGGGTCCGAACAACGGCCGCCCCGTTTACTTCATCACCGGCGAGCCTCAGCAGAGGTACAAGGGGGTCAACGCCACCCAGGGTGCGGCCAGCACCGTCGGCAAGTTCGCCTCGGACTTCGCCCTCGGCGCGAAGATCCTCGCGCCGTTCTATCCGGAATTCGCCGCGAAGATAGGTGCTAAGGCTGCGGACGCCTATCAGCTGGGCATCGACAAGCCGGGAGCCTGCCAGACCGCGTCCGTGGTTTCACCTTATATATATGAGGAAGACAACTGGGTGGACGATATGGAACTCGGAGCCGTGGAAATGTACCACAGGACAGCGGACGAGAGGTATCTCGCACAGGCTATTGAATACGCCCGCCGGGAACCCGTAACTCCGTGGATGGGAGCCGACAGCGCAAGGCACTACCAGTGGTATCCGTTTATGAATATGGGGCATTACCATCTCGCGAAGGACGGCAATGCGAAAGTTTCCCGGGAATTCATCCGCAATATCCGCTCGGGCATATCCCGCACTTTCGAGAAGGCCGACGGAACCCCGTTCCTCTACGGCATCCCGTCCATCTGGTGCTCGAATAACCTCACCACCGCTATGC
>CAVKLO010000084.1:0-6466 GCA_963656985.1 Bulleidia sp.
GACCATCTGCTGCTGTGTCGCGTTCCTGGCGCGGATGGCCTTTCCGTCCGTGCTGTGCACGATGACCGCGTCAGGGCTCAGGCGGAAACTGTCGGCGGCCGTTTCGCCGTCGAATACGTCCTCCACATCGTAGCGGGTGAGGTTCATCTTGCGGTGACGGATCTCTATGAGCTTTGCGAAACGGCTCTGAAACTCCTCTATCCGGCTTTCATCGCCCTCCAGAATGATTTCATCACCTCTGGCGATGACTTTAAGCCCCGGGAAATAGCTGCAGAATTCCTCGAGAATCCTGTTTCCGGCTCCGTAAATCTCCACCGGGTCGATGGCTTCAAGCTTGATGGTTTTCTTCATAATATGTCATTCGATGCCTGTTTCTTTCTTGACGCGCGCGAGCGTCGCGGTCATATTGTCATAGTCCGAGGGATTCGTCCAGAGCCCGCGTTTACCCAGATACTCTTCCACCGGAACAGTGGCGAAATTCTCCTCCAGCATCCCCGGTACCGTGCACCAGATGAAAATCAGCTCCGGTCGGCTCAGCTTTTTCACTCCTTTCCAGTCGCGCGTGGCAGTGAATCTCACCGCAAGCCCCAGACGGGTGTTCCGGGCTGTCATATTGGAGACGGCGTTGCCCACGGAATAGATTACCGGAACGCCGCCGATATGGGTGGTGTCCTGCACTACGTGGGGGTGCGCTCCGACCACGATCGACGCTCCCTGTTCCACCAGCCACCGGGCCCACTCCTGCTGGGCGGCGTTATGACGCAGACTGTATTCCTCGCCCCAGTGGGGCAATGCGATTATGAAATCCGCATTTTTTCTCGCCCTTTCCATCAGGACCGCTACGCTCTCCCGCTTCATCCTCGAGACTGTCGGCAGTGCTCCGGGGGAGGCTCCGGCATTAGTGCCGTATGTGAAGTTCACGAATGCAAGCCTGATTCCGTTTCTGGTGATTATGAGAGGGTTGTGCAGCGAGTCCGCTTCTTCGGACAGCCCGCATCCGGTATAGCTGACTCCACGTTTCCGCTCCATCTCCCCGTAGATTTCCAGCGTCCGCTTCAGGCCTCGGAGACCCTTGTCGAGTATGTGGTTATTCGCCGTCAGAAACACGTCCACCCCGCAGTCCGCGAGATACTCCGCGTAGGAGTCGGGGGCTGAGAAGCAGGGGTAGCCGCTGTACGGCTCTCCCGCCAGGGTGAATTCCAGATTGGCCGCGCTCACGCCGGCCTCCCGGATGAGATGGGCGCTGCGCGCGAAGAAACGGGTGCAGTCGTAGCTGAGCTGCCGGCTGTGCATCATCACGTCACCGATGATGAGCACGCTCAGGGAGTCGCTTTCCCAAAGGGGCTTCGGCGCGGGAATCCTGTAGTCCCACTGGGCCCGGAGGCTCAGGCAGGAGAGCAGCGATAGTATGGAAAGGAGGACATTCTTCGTCATTCTCGTTACTGGCTTTTGCAAAGATACATATTTTTGGAAAGGGACGGAAGATTACTTAACTTTGCGGAATATGGATTATCGGAATATGCGAACGAAGTGTTTAAGTTTCAGCCTTTTGGCCATCTGCCTCTGTCTCCTGTGCAGCTGCGATATGTTCCGCTCGCTCGCGGGGCGGCCCACTTCTGACCGGATAGAGCAGAAGAAGGTGCTCATCGCTCTACGCCAGAGGACCGAACAGGCCAGGCTCGACTCGCTTGCGAAAGCGGAGAAACACCTCGCCGACTCGCTCTCCGCCATAGATTCCATCCGCAGCTGCGGAATGCTTCTGCGCACTCCGGAGCAGGCCCGCGGACTCTCGAGCGTCGGTCTCGAAAAGAAGTATTATGTCATTCTCGGGACCTTCTCGGAAAGAACCAATGCCGATGCGTTCTCGCGCAAGCTCCCGGCCGAGTCTCAGCCGGCCGTGTTCCGTCTCAGAAACGGCTTCAGCGTGGTGACCGCCTGCCAGTCTGACGATCCGCAGGAGTTCTTCTCCCGCCTCAGCGGACTTCGCGCGGCGAAGATGTGTTCCGCCGACGCCTGGATTTTCGTAAACGCTGAGGGAGGCCTATGAAGAGAGTTCTCGTCCTTATCGCGCTTCTGATCGGCTCTCAGGCCGTCCTTTCCGCCCAGTACCGGAGCGCTTCATATTATGAAATCGATGACAGCGAGGTGACCTCTTCGCTGAAGAATCACATATCCTACATATCCTCTGCGGCGCTCGAAGGCCGCGCGGCCGGCTCGGAAGGCGAAAGACTGGCGGCACAGTATCTCAGCCGGACACTGGAAGAGTATGGCATAGATGTTCTCTCCGGAGCAGACGGGGACATTTTCGGACTCAAACGCCCCGACGGCGACACCCTCGTCTCCCGCAATGTCATAGGTTACATTCAGGGTTATGACCCTGCCCTGAAGGACAGATACGTGGTCATAGGAGCCCGTATGGACAACATAGGCACGCGTGAGGTCAGCGTGAACGGTCAGACGCGCACGAAAATCTACTACGGAGCGAACGGCAACGCCTCCGGCCTCGCGATGCTGCTGGAACTCGCCCGTATGCTGCAGACCAATTCCGTTCTTCTCAAGCGTTCCGTGCTGATTCTCGGCTTCGGGGCCTCGCTCGAGGGCAACGCCGGGTCCTGGTATTTTCTGAACAGGGCCTTCAAGGATGCTGACAAGATAGACTTTATGATTAATCTCGACATTCTCGGCGGGGGGGACAGGGCATTCTACGCCTTCACTTCCTCGAATCCCGACGTGAATGATATGGTGAATGCCGTGAACGCCTCGCTCCAGCCCATTACTCCCGAGACAGTCGCCAGAGAGCCGCTCCCGTCCGACCACCGCAGTTTCTACGCCGCGCAGATCCCGTCCGTGTTCTTCACCACGGGAGTCTATCCGGAGTACGGCAGCGACCGGGACAGCGCGAGCATCATACAGTACGAGGCAATGGAGAGGGAACTGGAGTATCTGTACAGCTTCACGGTCTCGGCACTTAACGGGAGGGCTCCGCTTTTCGACCCTTCGCGAGACCTGAAAAAGAAAGTTTCAGCTTCCGGGAAAGACATAGTGGACTATTACGACTGCGACTACAAGCCTACTTTTATGGGCAGCACGGATATCAGCCGTTTTATGCAGCGCTGGGTATATGCCTATCTAAAATATCCGGACTATGCGGTGGAGAACGGCATACAGGGCCGTGTGCTGGTGGACTTCATAATAGACGAGAGGGGCAAGGTGAAAGATGTCACGGTGCGCAGAGGAGTCCACAGCTCCCTGGACGATGAGGCCGTCAGGGTCATCTCCGCATCCCCGGACTGGAAGCCCGGAAGGCTGAAGGGCAAGAAAGTGAAGACCGCGATGTCGGTCTATGTGGAATTCAGATTGACAAGAAAATAATTATGGATTACGATTTCAGAGCGATCGAAAGCAAGTGGCAGAAGCGCTGGGCCGAGGAAAAGACCTTTGCCGTAAAGGAAGACAGCGGCAAGAAGAAATACTATGTTCTGGATATGTTCCCGTACCCTTCCGGGGCGGGGCTGCACGTGGGCCATCCGCTGGGCTATATCGCCAGCGATATTTATGCCCGATACAAGCGTCTGAAGGGCTTCAATGTCCTCCATCCTATGGGATACGACGCCTTCGGACTGCCGGCCGAGCAGTACGCCATCCAGACCGGACAGCATCCCGAAAAGACCACTTCCGAGAACATAGCGCGCTACCGTACGCAGCTGGACAGGATAGGTTTCTCCTATGACTGGGACAGGGAAGTGAGGACCTGCGACCCCGGCTTTTACAAATGGACGCAGTGGGCGTTCCTGAAGATGTTCGACAGCTGGTACAGCCTGGATCTGGACAAGGCCCGTCCGATTTCCGAGCTGCTCTCTCTCTTCGAGCGGGGCGGCAGCACAGCCGCACACGCCTCGTGCACCGAGGGCGAAGACTTCACGGCTGAGCAGTGGAAGTCCTTCGACGAGAAGCGCAGGGCGGACATTCTGATGCGTTACCGCATAGCTTATCAGGGCGAAACCTCCGTGAACTGGTGCGAAGGGCTAGGCACCGTCCTCGCAAATGACGAGGTGAAGGACGGCCTCTCCGTCAGAGGCGGTTTCCCTGTGGAGCAGAAGAAGATGAAGCAGTGGCAGCTCCGCGTCTCGGCCTACGCGGCCCGTCTGCTCGACTCGCTCGACACTCTCGACTGGACCGACTCTCTGAAGGAGATGCAGCGCAACTGGATAGGCCGCTCCGAAGGCACCGAGATGATCTTCGATACCGTCTGCGACGGCCGCCACCTGCCTGTCACCATCTTCACGACCCGCGCGGATACCGTCTTCGGAGTCACATTTATGGTGCTCGCCCCGGAAAGCCCTCTCGTCGCAGAGCTCACCGCGAAAGGCCACGAGACTGAGGTCGCGGACTACGTCCAATCCGCCCGAAAGAAGACCGAACGCGAACGCATCGCCGAGACCAGGGCGGTGACAGGCGTATTCACGGGTTCTTACGGCATCAATCCTCTTTCCGGCGAGAAGATTCCCATCTGGGTTTCAGAATATGTGCTCGCATCTTACGGTACCGGAGCCATTATGGCGGTTCCTGCCCACGACAGCCGTGACTACGCCTTCGCCAAGAAATTCTCTCTCCCGATCATCCCGCTCATAGAGGGCTGCGACGTAAGCGAAGAGAGCTTCGATGCCAAGGAAGGCATAATGTGCAATTCCGGCTTTCTGAACGGGATGCCCGTAAAGCAGGCCATAGAGGCCGCCAAGGATTATGTGGAGGCTCACGGTCTGGGCCGCCGCAAGACTAACTGGAGACTGCGCGACGCCATCTTCTCCCGTCAGAGATACTGGGGAGAGCCTTTCCCGATCTACTACAGGGACGGCATCGCCTGCCCTCTTCCCGAGAGCGAACTGCCTCTGACGCTGCCGGAGATGGAATCCTTCAAGCCATCCGCCGACGGCAGACCTCCTCTGGCGAACGCCAAAGACTGGACGTGGCACGGCTATCCTCTGGAACTCAGCACTATGCCGGGATTCGCGGGCTCCAGCGCATATTATCTCAGATATATGGACCCTCATAACGCTGAGGCTCTCGTGAGCAGAGAGGCAGACGGATACTGGCGCAATGTGGACCTCTATATCGGAGGCACGGAACACGCGACGGGCCACCTCATCTACTCCCGCTTCTGGAACAAGTTCCTTTATGATCTCGGCTATGTGTGCGAGAGCGAGCCGTTCGCCAAGCTCATAAACCAGGGGATGATCCAGGGCCGTTCCAGCTTCGTGTACAGAATCGTGGGCACGAACACCTTCGTCTCCCGGGGCCTCAAGGACAAGTATGAGACCACCGAAATCCACGTGGACGTGAACATAGTCCATAATGACCGTCTGGATACGGAAGCCTTCAAAGCCTGGAGGCCGGAATACGCCGATGCGCAGTTCATCCTTGAGGAGGGCGAATACGTATGCGGATGGGCCATCGAGAAGATGAGCAAGTCTATGTACAACGTGGTGAATCCGGACGATGTCTGCGAGAGGTACGGAGCGGACACCCTCCGTCTCTACGAGATGTTCCTCGGCCCTGTGGAGCAGTCCAAGCCGTGGGATACCAAGGGCATAGACGGCGTGCACCGCTTCCTGCGCAAATTCTGGAGGCTCTACTGCGAAAAGGACGCTTTCCTCGTTACGGACGCCGACCCGCTCCCGTCCGAACTCAAGGTGCTGCACCGCCTCATCGGAAAAGAAGAGGCCGACATCAAGGCCTTCTCGTACAATACTGTCATCAGCGCGTTTATGATCGCTGTAAACGAACTCAGCGCTCTCGATTGCCATAAGCGCGCCGTGCTTGAACCGCTCGCAGTCCTGCTCTCTCCGTTCGCTCCTCACATCTGCGAAGAGCTCTGGGAGATGCTCGGTCACGGGCGGAGCATCAGCTTCGCGACCTTCCCCGAATATGTCGAAGCCTACACTGTAGAGGACAGCTTCAGCTATCCCGTATCCTTCAACGGCAAGACCCGTTTCACTCTCTCTCTTCCGAAGAGCCTTGGCGCAGCGGAAGTCGAGGCCGAGGTCAGGTCCTGTCCGCAGACAGCCAAATACGTGGCTGACAAGACTATAGTGAAAGTCATAGTCGTTCCCGGAAGAATCGTTAATGTCGTGATCAAATGAAAATAAAGATTGACCTCAAGAAAACACTGTTCGATTACATCGCCCTGACGATAGCCTGTTTCTTCTTCGCCGTGGCGTGGGAGAGTTTTATGATTCCCAACGGTATGTCAGCCGGCGGAATGATGGGTCTCTGCACTGTAATCCAGTACGCTACAGGCGGGTTTATAGCCGCACAGTACTCCTATCTGGCCCTGAATGCCATCCTCATCATAGCGGCCGTGTTCCTTATGGGCATCGGCTTCGGTTTCAAGACCATCTACTGCATCGTGATGTCCACCCTCCTTATGGAAGTCGTGGCCGGATGGACGGCCATACACTGCATTCCC
>CAVKLO010000085.1:0-6463 GCA_963656985.1 Bulleidia sp.
GATGAACAAATGAATCTAGACCGAAAAGACGAGCAAAAGCACCAAGTTATTTTTTTAGAATCACCAAAACTGAAGAAGCCGCCATTTTTCTTTCGACAGGGGGCTTCCGAGGAATCATTAACAAAACATATTTATGAGCACAGTCCACATTATCGACCACCCGATGATTCAGCACAAGCTGACCATTATGCGTGACAAGAACACAGGTTCCAAAGATTTCAGACAGCTTCTTACGGAGATTTCACTTTTTATGGGCTATGAGGTGACGCGGGACCTCCCGCTCGCCACGAAGGAGATCGAGACCCCCATCTGCAAGATGACGGCCCCGAAGGTTTCCGGCCGCAAACTCGCCATAGTCCCTATCCTGCGCGCGGGAATGGGTATGCTCGACGGAATGCTCACCCTCGTCCCTGTCGCCAAGGTCGGACATATCGGACTATACAGAAATGAGGAGACGCACGAGCCTGTGGAGTACTACTGCAAGCTCCCGGAGGACATCCAGCAGAGACTCGTCATCGTTACCGACCCTATGCTCGCCACTGGCGGAAGCTCCTGCGACGCGCTCACTATGCTGAAGAAGCACGGCTGCACCAATATACGCCTGATGTGCCTCGTGGCCGCTCCAGAAGGCCTGAAGAAAGTTCAGGAAACCCATCCGGACGTGGACATCTACGTCGCCGCAGTGGACGAGCGCCTGAACGGGCACGCCTACATCGTTCCCGGTCTGGGTGACGCGGGCGACCGCATCTTCGGCACGAAGTAGGTATCCTCTCGGCAAGAGCCTCCGCTTTCAGAGTGCAAGATTGAACGAAACCCGGGACTGAACAGTCCCGGGTTTCGTTCAATTATGCTGCGCGGAGCTTTATTTCCTGCGCCGCCCGTGCTTCTTGCGCCGGCCGAGCAGTGCGACAAGGGCTATCGCCACGAGGGCTGCCGCTATGCAGATGTAAGTGAACATTCCGGCGTTGTCACCCTTTACGCGCGACCACATCTTCAGCAGGGCTTCGGTGCGGTCTCCGTTGTCGTGCATCATTCCGCAACGCGCCATAATCGAGGCGTCCGGATACTGGATAGGATTTATGCACACCGCCTTCGCCTCTTCTCCGAAGAAATAGCTGGCGTCTATCGGAGCGTATTTCACCGTGTCGATGATGCTGTCCAGAATCTCCTCGCCGCCTACCGCGCTGACATATCCGATGGCATCCATATTCCGGACGGCGTTCTCGGGCTTGCAGAGGAAATTTATGAAGTATCTGGCCGCCTTCACGTTTTTCGCATATTTAGGGATGACCCAGCCGTCGAACCATACGATGCTGCCCTCGTGAGGGACTTCATAATCGAGGAAGACTCCAATCTTTTCGGCTTCTTCGATGGCCCACTGCGCATCGCCGCTCCAGTCGAGGTTTATCCAGGCCTTCTCCTTGGTCATCTGCTCTTTTCCGAAATCGGCTTCCCAGCCCAGGACATTGTCCTTTACTTCGTTGAGGAAATCCTCCACAAGGCGGATATATTCGTCCGATGCGTCGAAGGTTATATCCTCCAGACTCAGTTCCCCGGCATCTATCTGATCCTTATGGAGAGCTATGGTGAGAGCCGTATAGACATCCCGGAACGCGTCCTTGATGAAAATCTTGTTCTTGAAGCGCGGATCCTTGAGGCAATTCCACGAAGAAGCTTCCTCCCTGGTGACATATTTGGTATTATAGAGGAGTCCGGTAGTCCCCCACATATACCCGACGGCATAGTCATTCGCGTTCTTCCCGGATCCTTCGATCTCGTCGAACTTGCTCCGGATATACGGAGCGATGCCGCCGATGTAGTTCGGGGTGTCTCCGAAGTCGGTATCGATTTCCAGCAGCAGGTTCTGCCTGAGCATCCGTTCGATGATATAGTCTGAAGGACAGACCACGTCGAAATCTTCGTGCCCGAGTTCGATTTTCGAGAGCATAATCTCATTCACGTCGAAGAGCTGGTAGATGATCTCCACATCTTCGCCGGTCTGAGCCTTGTACCAACCCTTGAATTCCTCCAGAAGGCTTTCGTCTATGTAGTCGGCCCAGTTGTAGATTTTCAGCGTGTGTTCACGATCCGCAGCGCTGCAGAGGATGACTCCGGAGAGCAGCGCCAGCACGGTTGCAACAAGTTTTTTCATTTCTTATCTGATTTTATGGAATTTGCTTTGGCGGACCTCAGGTTTATGATTATGAGAAGAATCAAAACCGTCAGGAAGATGATGGTCATAATGGGCCGTATCTCCGGTGTGAGGCCTCCCTTACGAGCGTCCGCGTAGATATAGGTGGACAGGGTTTCGAGTCCTCCGTTACCTTTCGTGAAGAGAGTCACGGCGAAATCGTCAATCGAAAGGGTGAACGCAAGTATCAGTCCGGATATGATGCCCGGCTTGATCTGGGGGATGATCACCTTGCGCATAGCTTGGCGGGGGGAAGCGCCCAGGTCCAGAGCCGCCTCATAGATGTTTTCAGGCATCTGACGGAGCTTCGGCAGGATGCTCAGGATGACATAAGGCGTACAGAACGAGACGTGGGCAAGGATGACGGTGGTATAGCCCTGCCTTACTCCCGCGGCCACGAAGAGGACGAAGAGCGATATGCCCGTGATGATGTCCGGATTCAGCATAGGGATGTCATTCAGGAAGGTCATAGCCTTCTTCTTCCTGCCGTGAAGGTTATGTATGCCTATGGCGGAGAAGGTCCCGAGCAGGGTGGAAAGCACGGCGGAGATGACGCCTATCACCAAAGTATTCTCGATGGCCCGGATCAGCGAATTGTTCAGTCCGCCGCCGAACACGTTCCTGTAGAGGTTAAATGAAAAACCGGTCCAGTTCCCGAGGACCTTGGCCTCGGTGAAGGAGTAGATCGCGATGATCAGAATCGGGGCGTAGAGAATCACGAGCAGAATCCAGACATACGCCTGCGCAAAGAACTTCTTCATCACAGCAGCCCTCCCGTTTCGTTGGCCCGCGTATCCTCCTTGTCGGAGAATATGGTGGTGACTCCGATAATCAGCAGCATTATCAGCGCGACGGCGGCCCCGTAATTCCACATCCCGTTATTCACATTCTCCTGGATTGTCGTACCGAGCAGCTTCACCTTGTTCAGAGTCAGCAGCTCGGCTATGGCGAAGGTGGAGACGGTCGGCATAAATACCATCATCACTCCGCTCATCACCCCGTGCATGGACAGAGGCACCGTGACCTTGGTGAAAACCTTGAACGGACTCGCCCCCAGGTCTTTGGCCACCTCGATGTAGGAATTGTCCAGCTTATCGAGGGTGTTGTAGATCGGGTAGATCATAAACGGCAGGAAATTGTAAACCATACCGAAGATGAGGGCCCCCTCACCGAGCGGAAGATGGAGGAAGTCGAAAAGGGCCACGGTCGCGAGGGTGCGGATGAGCATATTTATCCACATCGGGAGGATGAACAGCATAACCGTCACCCTGGAACGGTTGAGACGGGCATTGCTCAGTATCCAGGCGGCCGGATAGCCTATGATGAGGCAGAGGATGGTGGTGATGATCGCCACCTCTATCGAATAGGCGAAAGTATTAAGGTCTTCGGACGTCGTGAAAAACCGTCTGAAGTTGTCGAGTGTCAAAGTCCCCGCCGCGTCGGTGAAGGCATAGACCGCTATCATCACCAGCGGCATCACCACGAAGAGCAGCATAAAGATGAAGTAAGGGACGGACCAGTATGATCTTCTGAATGATTTCATCTCCTATGCCTGGCCTCTCTGCTCTTCTTCCGCCCTGCGCAGGCGTATATTTTCCGGACTTATCTTTATTCCGACCAGGTCGCTCTTGTCCCAGACATCATCTGTCTGCACATAGACCTTGTCGCCGCTCTCCGTTTTCACGGTGAGGAAATAATGGTTTCCCTTGTAAAGGATGAAGAACACCTTTCCGCTGACGGTGCCTTCCGAGCTTTCGTCCATCAGCTCGACAGCGCGGAATTCCACATCCGCGACAAGACGGTCGCCCTCTTTCGCTCCGGAAAGGATTTCAGAATTGGCGGCGGCGTCTACAGGCCACTCGCCCCCGAGAAAGCTGACCTTCCCGTCCCCGGCGAACTCGGCCTCGAAACTGTTTCTCAGACATTCCTTATGCATCACGTGGATATCGTCGGGACGGATGAGCAGGCCTACTTCCAGTCCAGGCTTGAAGGCATTATAGTCCTGGACCATAATCTCATAGCCCTCCTTTGTCAGCACCGTCATCTCATAATGCACACCCTTGAAGATGCAGGACTGCACGACGCCGGTGAACTGCGCCTTGTCGAGATGTTCGCTGAATATGTATATGTCTTCGGGCCGGATGACTACATTCACGTGCTCGTCCGGCTCGAAGCCTTTGTCCACACAGTCGAAATCGTGGTATATGAACTGCACCTTTTCGTCACAGGGGATGATTCCGTTCAGAATGTTGCTTTCGCCGATGAAGTCGGCTACGAACTCGTTGCGCGGCTCATTGTAAATGTCGGTAGGAGTCCCCGTCTGCTGCACGAGGCCCTCGTTCATCACTACGATGGTATCGCTCAGTGTGAGAGCCTCTTCCTGGTCGTGAGTGACATAGATGAAGGTGATGCCCAGCTTGCGGTGCATCTCCTTGAGTTCCATCTGCATATCCTTGCGCATCTTGAGGTCCAGCGCGGCGAGGGGCTCGTCGAGCAGGAGTACCCGGGGCTGGTTCACGAGGGCGCGGGCGATGGCGATTCTCTGCTGCTGTCCGCCGGAGAGGGACTCCACATCCCTGTCTTCATAGTCGGACATATTCACCATCTTGAGGTACTTCCGGACCCGGCGGTCTATCTCGTCACGAGGGATCTTCTTCAGTTTCAGACCGAAGGCGATATTGTCATAGACATCGAGGTGCGGAAAGAGCGCGTAGCGCTGGAAGACCGTATTGAAAGGGCGGCGGTAGGACGGGATTCCGGAAATATCCTCGCCTTCCATAGAAATAATACCTTCATCGGCAGATATCGAGCCCGCTATGATGCGGAGCATCGTGGTCTTGCCACATCCGGAAGGTCCGAGCAGGGTGACGAACTCGCCACGCTTAATCTCGAGATTTATGTCATTCAGGACCCGCTTGTCCCCGAATGATTTCGAAAGATGTTCAATCTTGATGATTACATCGTTCTGCGCCATTTCCCTAAAGCATAAAAATAGTTATTTGCAGATGCACATATTTTTCCGAGCTGCAAATATCGGAATAATATGCAATAAACAAGGGCTTGCGGAAGTTTTTTTCGATGAGGGAGGGATTGGCCGGGCAGGCTGCGGCGGGATTGGCAGCAGCGGCCGGGGGAAAAATTGCCCGCATTGGGCAAAAATGCGTAACTTTGCGCGCGTTATGACGACGACGATTGCAGAAGGCTTTCTGGATAAGCCTATTTTCGGGATAGTGTCGCAGGTGGCACGGCAGACGGGTGTGCGGGCATTCGTGATCGGGGGGTATGTGCGCGACTGCTTCCTCGGCCGCCCGTGCAACGACATAGACATAGTGGTGGAAGGAAGCGGCATCGATTTCGCGAAGGCCGTGGGAGCGCGTACGGGCAAGCAGGTCTCGTATTTCAAGAATTTCGGCACGGCGATGATGCATTACCGGGGCGACGAGATCGAGTTCGTGGGCGCACGCAAGGAGTCCTACAGGCGCGATTCGCGCAAGCCCATCGTGGAGAACGGGACTCTGGAGGACGACCAGCTCAGGCGCGACTTCACCATAAACGCGATGGCGTTCAGTCTGCAGGAGGAGGATTTCGGTGCGCTCGTGGACCCTTTCGGCGGCATCGCGGACCTCGCGGCGGGCATCATCCGCACTCCGCTCGACCCGGACACCACCTACTCTGACGACCCTCTGCGTATGCTCCGAGCCATCCGTTTCGCTACGAAGCTCAGCACCGGTGAAGCGCATTTCACCATAGTGCCGGAGTCGCTGGAGTCGATGCGAAGGATGAAGGATCGTATGAACATCCTCTCGCGCGAGCGGATCGCGGAGGAGCTGAACAAGATTCTGGTGACTCCGCATCCTTCGATGGCATTCGTCCTGATGGAGCAGACTGGGCTGCTGAGCTATGTGCTGCCGGAGCTGGAGAAACTGAAGGGCGTGGAGACGGTCGAGGGCCGCGGACACAAGGAGAACTTCTCGCACACGCTGGCGGTTCTGGACAATGTCGCACGCGACGAAATCGCCGCCATAGCGCGCGGCGAGCTGCACGACTATACGCCGGAAGCCGACGGGAACGGCTTCGTGGAGAGCGTGCGGACGGAGCCTGATCTGTGGCTGCGCTGGGCGGCGCTGCTTCACGATATCGGCAAGCCCGCCTCGAAGCACTTCGACCCGCAGACCGGATGGAGTTTCCACGGGCACGAGTACATCGGCGCGAAGATGGTGCCGAAGATTTTCAAGTCGCTCCAGATGCCGCTGAACGAGAAGATGAAGTACG
>CAVKLO010000086.1:0-5934 GCA_963656985.1 Bulleidia sp.
GATAGAGGCCTATGACAGAGTGGCGGTGTTCGCGCTCCCGGAAGCCGTGAAGGAAGTGGATAAATTCTTCAAATAATGGCAAGCTACCTGCAGGTCGAGAACCTGTCCAAATCCTACGGTCCGAAAGTACTTTTCGAGCATATAGCCTTCAATATCAACGAAGGCGACAAGATAGCACTCATCGCACCGAACGGCACCGGCAAGACCTCGCTCCTGCGGATTCTCGCCGGGCGGGACCGCTCCGACTCGGACGGGCGAGTCACCTTCCTGAAGCAGATCCGCATCGCCTTTCTGGAGCAGGAGTGCCCCTTCGACGCAGATAAAAGCATATTCGAACAGATATTGGCTGACTCTCAGCCGCTTATGGCTTCACTCGACGAGGACGGACGCTTCGAGTACGAGATGCGCGTGACGCGTATTCTGACCGACTTCTCCCTGAGCGGGGAGCAGAAGATGGGAGAGCTCTCGGGCGGCGAGGTGAAAAGGGTCGCGCTGACCCGTATGCTCGCATCCGAGGCGGATTTCTACATTATGGACGAGCCGACGAACCATCTGGACACGGATGCCATCGAGTATCTCGAGGAGCGGCTTTCGCACTCGCGCTGCACCCTCTTTATGGTTACGCACGACCGCTATTTCCTGGACCGCGTGTGCAATACGGTGATGGAGATGGACAGGGGCTGCATCTATACCTATCGGGGCGACTACGAGAACTATCTGCAGAAGCGTCAGGAGAGGATAGACAATTACAACGCCGAGACCGACCGCGTCCGCAACATCCTGCGCCGCGAGCTGGAGTGGATACACGCTTCGCCCTGCGCGCGCACCGGCAAGGCCAAGTACCGCAAGGACGCCTTCCGGGAGATCAAGGCTCGGGCGGAACAGGTTTACACCACGAAGCAGATAAGCATAGATGCGGGCGTGGGGGTAGCCTCGCGGCTGGGCAGCAAGATCATAGACTGCAAGGATGTCAGCTTCTTCTATGACGGCAAATGCTATCTCTCGCACTTCAGCTACAATTTCCGCCGGGGCGAGCGCGTGGGCATCGTAGGACGCAACGGCGTGGGCAAAAGCACATTCCTGAACCTGCTGACCGGAAGCTCCGCCGGCAGCGGCACTCTGGAGGGAGTCATCGAGCGCGGCGAGTCGCTGAAAATCGGATGGTACCGCCAGGAAGGCATCAGCTTCGACGAGAATCAGACCGTCCTGGAGACGGTCAATGACACTCGCCTGCTGGGCCGTTTCCTCTTCCCCCACGATATGCTCGAAAACAAGGTCGGAAGGCTCTCGGGAGGCGAAAAGCGCCGCCTGTACCTGCTGACCATACTGATGCGCCAGCCTAACCTGCTGATCCTCGACGAGCCGACGAACGACCTGGACATCGTGACGCTGAATATATTGGAGGAGTACCTGCTCACATTCGCGGGCACGCTCATCATAGTCTCGCACGACCGTCATTTTCTCGACCGCCTCGCGGAGCACCTTTTCGTCTTCTGCGGCGACGGTGTCGTGAAAGACTTCATCGGCGGCTACACGCAGTACCGCTGCTACCTGAAGGACTACGAGGCACAGCGCAGAGCTTCGGAGGCCTCGGCGAAAAGCAAGGCGGCCGCTGCCCGCGCAGCGTCCAATCCCACTCCCGCTCCCCCTCCCCCGCCTCCTCCTCAGAAAAAGAAGCTGAGCTGGAAGGAGCAGCGTGAATTGGAAGGTCTGGAGGCTGATATGGAGCGGCTCCAGGAGGAGAAGGCGGAGCTGGAGCGCCGGCTTTCGGAGGGGACTGAAGATTACGAGAAGATCAGGGAATGCTCCGAGCGCTACGAGGCCGTGAAGAACGCCCTGGATGAAAAGGAGATGAGGTGGCTGGAGCTGCAGATATGACAAGATGGCAGGCCGGGGAAGATGGCAAAGAGTTTGAATGCACTATGACGCACTTAAATAATCGATAATTATGGCAAAAAATGACAAGAATATGTCCCGGGATAAAGAACAGGTAAAGAATGAAAGCGTAAAGGAGGAGGCTGTGATAGAAGATACGGCGAAGGAAGAGACTTCGCGGGACAGGAAGCTGTCACGTTCGGAGGCCAAGGCCGAAAAGAAGGTGGCGGCTCTGGAAGAGCGCGTCGCCGAGCTTGAGAAAGAAAATGAAAGTCAGAAGGCTCAGATAAAGGCCGGCAAGGACGATTATATCCGACTGATGGCGGAGTTCGAGACATTCCGCCGCAGGAATGCCGAGGACAGGCTGAAGCTGGTCACCAGCGCCTCGAAGGAGACCATAAAGGGACTGCTTCCGGTACTTGACGACTGCGAGGCCGCTCTGAAGCTTCTCGCGACTTCCGGTGACGAGGCCGCGAAGGAGGGTACGAATCTCATCTACAGCAAGCTGCTCGCCTATCTGAAAACCAAGGGGTTGAGCATCATCGAGGCCAAGGGGCAGAAGTTCGACGTGGATTTCCACGAAGCCGTGGCACAGATGCCGGCCGCCGACGAAAGTCAGAAGAACATCATCATCGATGTCGTGAAGACGGGCTACAAGCTCGGGGACGAGATTCTGCGTTATGCGCAGGTAGTTGTAGGAGTGTAGGTTATGGCAGAGAAAAGAGATTATTACGAGGTGCTGGGGCTAAACAAGAACGCCTCAGCCGATGATATAAAGAGCGCCTACAGGAAAGCGGCGCTCAAATGGCATCCTGACCGCTGGGTAAGCGGCACTGATGCCGAGAAGAAGACTGCGGAAGAGAAATTCAAGGAGGCTTCCGAGGCCTATGCCGTCCTGAGCGACGCCGACAAGAAGGCCCGCTATGACCAATACGGTTTCGCGGGTGTCGAAGGTCAGGCGGGTCCTGACTTCAGCCAGGGCTTCGGCGACCTGAACGATATTCTGAACAATCTCTTCGGAGGCGCTTTCGGCGGAGGTTTCTCGGGTTTCGATTTCGGGGGTTTCGGCGGCAGGAGTTCGTCCGGAGCCAGAACGAGGGTCTATCGCGGACGCGACATCCGCACGAGCGTCAGCCTCACTTTAGAAGAGATCGCCAGCGGCTGCACAAAGGAAGTCACCATAGAGCGGAGCCGTCCTTGTCCGGACTGTAACGGAGCGGGTACGCGCAACTCTTCCGACATCAAGACCTGCCCGACCTGCAAGGGTTCCGGACAGGTTCAGCACGTTACGAACACTCTTTTCGGGCGCACGATGACGACCAGCGTATGTCCTCAGTGCCAGGGAGAAGGGAAGATCATAAACAATCCCTGCCGCAGCTGCGGCGGTACGGGTCTGGTCCGCAGGAAGGAGACGGTGCGCGTGAACATTCCGGCCGGCGTGGAGGAAGGGATGCAGCTCACGCTCAAGGGCGAGGGCCACAGCGCTCCGCACAACGGCCAGAACGGCGATCTGCTCATCGTGATCAAGGAGCAGCCGCACTCCTCTCTGGAGCGCAACGGGAACAACCTGTTCTGCACCAAGATCATTTCAGTTATGGACGCGATGCTCGGCTGCGAAGTCGGCGTTCCCTGCATAGACGGGTCCGTCTATCGTCTGAAACTGGACGCGGGGACCCAGTCGGGGACCGTGGTGAAGCTGCGCGGCAAGGGTCTGCCTACGGTGAACGGCGGTTATCTGAGTTCGCGGGGCGATATGTACGTGAAGATTCTGGTATGGATACCGCGCAAGCTCAGCCGCGACGAACGCTCCAGAATGGAAGAGATGCGCTCCAGCAGCTCCTTCACTCCGGATCCGAGCCGTGACGACAGGCAGCTCTTCGACAAGGAAAAGAAAATCTTCTGATTCCGCCCGCCCCCCCTAATCTTCGACGGTGTAGAAATCGATCAGGCGTCGCAGGGCACGCCGGCAGACAGGACAGAAGGCCTCGGCGGCGTTCGTCCGCATACGGCAGTCCTCCTGAGGACGCCATACGCCCTTGGTCTGATAGCCTCCGCCTTCCACAAGCCCGACCACACCCTTTTCGTACAGGTCCTTCCATTTCTTCGAGAAGTCGGCCATAGTCGTGATGTTCTGCTCCCACGGCTCGATGTCGGGATAATAGTACTCCACGTACTGGTCATCGTAGGCATACTCGTCCGTTAGCCCTCCGAAACTGTGCCCGAACTCGTGCACCACCACCGGAGCGAAAGCGCTGTGGTGCGCAGTAGTCAGAGTATAGGAATTATAGATGCCGCCTCCGCCGTAAGTGTCAGTGTTCGCGAGGATTATGATATGCTCATAAGGGACTCCCGAAAGGGCGTCGTGCATCTGGGAGAGATGGAGCGTGGTCAGATACCTGTCGGAATAGAAGGTGTCGAAATGCGAATCCACCGTAGTGCGTCGCCACAGCCCCTCGCGAGGCACGCTCACGCCGCTGTCGGCGGAAGGCGCGGCCACTGCCACGATATTGAAGCGGTCCTTCATCGAAGCGAAAGGCTCGTGCGAGAGGAGAGCGTCCACGGTAGCCTGCGCATCCTTATAGAAAACATCCATCTCCTCCTCCGTATAGCCCTCGGACAGAATCGCGATGTCTATCTTCTCTTTCGGGTCACCGCTGCACAGCAGCACGCGATGCGGATTCTCCACCCTCACAGGGCGCACGAGTATGTCCGAAGGGTCCACCCTATGAGTCATCGAACCCGCCACATTCTCGTGGAAATCAAAGAGTTTCACCTCGATATTGACCGGCTTTGCCGGCATAGGCAGCAGAAAGACGTTCTCGAAACTCTTGCGCACCCTCGTAGCCTCCTCGGTCGCCTGCCACTCCTGGAACAGCGTGCAGAACGACATCCGATACAGCGTATCGCCGCTCTGAGCGTCCGTCATAAGCAGCTGACCGTTGCCGCGAAGCGGAAGAGTCGTCATATTCACTCTGCGGCCGGCCCAGCCGTCCAATCGCTTAAGCTCCCCCAGGGCTATGTCGCAGCTCTTGTCAGTGCCGGAGAAGATATAGTCCACGCGCAGCGTCTTGTCCTGAAAATGATCCTCGAAGAAATTCTGGGCCTGCAGCAGCGTCGCTGCGCAGAGCAATACTGAAAGCAGAATGACCTTTTTCATAAAAAGCATTAATCGTTTCAGCAAAATTAGCAATTATCCGTCACTATCCAAATATCGGCCGCCGGATTTCGGCTCCCCGGAAGCGGCATATAGTGGGAGCGGGAGAGCGGCCAAGAATCTGAAATGAGTGGGATTCCACTTGACGGGCTTATAGAGGCCATAGACAGGCTTGTGGAGAAAGATTGCTCACAAGAAGTCTATGGTAATATGGTCAGAATCCGTTATGAATCAGTATGATCTTTTCCCGCTTATCGTTAAAGGATTGCTTGGTTACGGACATATGACGCTTCCCTTGTGGCAAGGAATGATTAATTTTCTTATTTTTGCGTGATACTGCTTTTATGGGAGGTAAAAGAACGATGAAGACGATATCACTGTTCTCCGGCGCGGGAGGTCTGGATACCGGTGCAATTGCCGCCGGTGCTGATGTGGTATGGGCGAACGATATGATGAAAGAAGCCTGCGAAACGTACAGGGTGAATTTAGGCGACCATATAGTTCAAGGTGACATCAATGACCATCTTGAAGAATTGAAGCGGATTGAGAATGTAGATCTCGTCATCGGCGGGCCTCCTTGCCAGGGTTTTTCCGTAGCGGGGAAAATGGATGCTCACGACAAAAGAAGCCAATTGATATGGAGCTATGCTGAAGTGATTTCCATCGTCAAGCCACGCGCATTCATTATGGAAAACGTGAAGGCTCTCGGCCAGATAGAGAGGTGGCAGAACGTCAGGAAGGCTCTTCTCGAAAGATTCAGGGAACTCGGTTATTCCGTGAATTTCATAATACTGAACGCGAGCGATTTTGATGTTCCGCAAGCCCGTGAACGGGTGTTTTTCATCGGATTCAGGGGTGATTCATCACGGGAGCCGGATTTGAAGGGAATGATAGCTCCATATCGT
>CAVKLO010000086.1:5944-6441 GCA_963656985.1 Bulleidia sp.
CGTCACAGGTCAGTTTCAGTCAGGGAAGCGCTTAAAGTTCTGGACAGGGCGGGAAAAGGGAACAACGCAAGTGTATGCAATGCCAAAATAACATTGGCGGCAAAACCCATATTGAGAAAATCCCCTTATGCCGGAATGCTGTTCAACGGTCTGGGCCGTCCGACGAAAATCGATGGCTATTCCGCAACCCTTCCGGCATCTATGGGAGGCAATAAAACGCCAATAATCGATGAGAAAGAATTGTATGAAGGAGAAGCACCGTGGATCGTCTCTTATCATAAGATGGTCAGCGAAGACATTTCTTCGGCACTGTTCAGGCCCGCTCCGTCATTCTTGAGGCGTATGACACCTGCCGAAGCCGCCATACTTCAGACTTTCCCTCTTGGCTATAAGTTCTGCGGATCGCAGTCGCGAGTCTATACTCAGATAGGAAACGCCGTTCCTTGCAATTTAGGCAGAGCCGTTTCGAAAATGGTCATTGACGCGCTGTCCGGCAA
>CAVKLO010000087.1:0-6406 GCA_963656985.1 Bulleidia sp.
GTTCGTGACGTCCTGCGAAGTGGACAGGTCCTCGAGATAATGGACATTGGCGATTATGTAGGGGTCGTAGGAAACGATCTCGTCGAGATGGAAACGGCGGAAGCCTTGGACGATGGCCGTGATGGTGCTGTCCGGCATTTCGAGGACCTTTATCACCCTGACCACGGTGCCGTAGGGACTCAGGTCTTCAGCCTTGGGGTCCTCCACGTTCACGTCCAGCTGGGGCACCGCTCCGATGCAGAGATTGTTCTTCTCGGCGTCCCGGATTATGCGTATGGACTTCTCCCTGCCGATGGTTACGGGGAACACTATGCCCGGAAAGATGACGGCGTTACGCAGCGTCAGTATGGGCAGACGCTCCGGGAGTTCGGATTCGTTGAGCTTGATGGGGCCTTCTCCCTGAAGAACCGGTATGATGTTGACTTCTGCGCCTCTCGGGGCGAGAAAGTCGTCGTGAAGCAAATCTTTCATCATATATAATAAGTAGCCGAAACCCGTGCGACTGACAACTTGTCAGCCGTAGAAGGGGTTTTTACGCGTGTGCAAATATAGTCAATCTCCGTGCCATCGGAAAGCCGCGGGGGCATTTTCGCGGAAAAGGCGAAAAAAATAAAAGTATGATTTTGATTATTAGAAAAATAAGTCTATTTTTGCACTCCATTTCCGACCGGTATCGGGAACAGTGGAGACATTATACATAAAGACAACATATTATGACAAAGGCAGAAATCGTAAACGAAGTCGCAAAGGCGACCGGCGTTGAAAAGACAACAGTACAGGCTATCGTCGAGGGTTTTATGGAGAGCGTAAAGGGTTCCCTTTCGAAGGGTGAGCCTGTGTATCTCCGCGGATTCGGCAGCTTCATCATCAAGCACAGGGCTCAGAAGGCCGCCAGAAACATCACCAAGAAGACCACTATGACCATCCCGGCCCACGACATCCCGGCATTCAAGCCTGCAAAGGTATTCGTAGCATCCGTTAAGGACGAGAAATAATCTTAATCTATTTATATTATGCCGAACGGAAAAAAACATAAAAGGCATAAAATGGCGACTCACAAGCGCAAGAAGCGCTTGCGCAAGAATAGACACAAGAAGAAGTAATGATTCTTGGTCTGCCATTTTAGCAGTCTGCTGAAGAAAAGGGTCTGACCGGATCAGTCGGCCCCTTTTTCTTTTTTCTGCTCGTTCCGAAATGAAATCACTGATGGAATCTGAGAAAACAACTGAAAAAGATCTCATTGTCGATGTCTCGACATCGGAAGTTCACATCGCCCTGATGGAAAACCACAGGCTGATAGAACTTAACAGGGAGTCCAGCAAAGGTCACAGTTATTCGGTAGGTGATGTCTATCTGGGAAGAGTGAAGAAGTTGCTTCCTGCGCTCAACGCGGCGTTCGTCGATATCGGCGACAGCAAGGAAGCCTTCGTCCATTATCTGGATCTGGGTCTGTATTTCAACGCATTCGACGAGTTCGTGAAAGGCAGCAATCCCGGAAGGAACCAGAAGGAACTCTACTCCGGCATCAAGATAGGACAGCCGCTCCCCAAGGACGGACGTATAGAGAACGTCCTGAAGGCGGGCCAGATGATCGTGGTGCAGATAGTCAAAGAACCGATTTCCACAAAGGGCTCCAGGCTCTCCGCAGAAATTTCATTGGCAGGACGAAACATTGTACTGCTTCCTTTCGCACAGAAAGTGAGCATATCCCAGAAAATCTCCTCGAAAGAGGAGAAAAAGAGGCTTGAAACTCTGGTAAAGAGCATACTCCCGCCGAATTACGGAGCCATCATCAGGACAGCGGCCGAAGGCAAGAACGCCGCGATCCTCATCGGAGAACTCCGCTCGTCGATCGAAAAATGGGAAAGCTCCTGGAAGAAGATAGCCTCAAGCAAGGGAGTCCAGCTGCTCTTCACGGAATACAGCAAAACCACCGTGATCCTCCGCGACCTGCTGAACGAGACGTTCACCAACGTTTACGTGAACGACGAGAAGGTCTTCGAGGAGACAAAGAAGTATATCTCGCTGATCTCTCCGGATCAGGAGAAGATAGTGAAACTCTATACGGGGAAAGACCCGATATTCGATCATTTCGAGGTCAACCGCCAGATAAAGAGTTCTTTCGGCAAGGTGGTGCCGATCCGTCAGGGAGCATATCTGGTCATCGAGACGACCGAGGCGCTGAATGTCATCGACGTAAACAGCGGCACCCGTGCCAAGACCACGGACCAGGAGGAGAATACCTTCGAGGTGAACTGTTATGCCGCAGAGGAAATCGCCCGACAGCTCAGACTCCGCGATATGGGCGGAATCGTGATCGTGGACTTCATAGATATGGATTCGGTGGAGCACCGCAACGCCCTCTTCAAGAAGATGCAGGAGCTGATGGCGGACGACAGGGCCAAGCACAACGTGCTGCCGCTCACCAAGTTCGGACTGATGCAGCTCACACGCCAGAGGATACGTCCCGTGACCACCATAAACACCACGGAGACCTGTCCGGTCTGCCACGGCACCGGAAAGATCGCCTCCTCGCTCGTCATCGACGAGGATATCGAGAGGAAGATCGCCGACTATGTGGAGGATAAGGGTGTCAGGGTGTTCACCGTCAAGGTAAGCCCTATTCTGGGGGCATATCTCAGCCGGGGATTCAACTCCTACGTGAGAAAGTGGAAGAAAAAGTACAAATGTAAAATCCAGCTTGTCGAAGACAGCGGATTTACGGTTCTGCAGAATGAAATTTACGATGAAAAGGGAGGCAAGCTGTTATAGCTTGCCTCTTTTTTATATATTTTTGTACCGTGAACAGCAATGACGATTTCTCAAGGCTCGAGCTCCGGCTCGGCAACTGCCGCGTGAACTACCGCCGGTACCGTTCGCGTCTGGAGCCGTCCACCAGACTCCTGGTTCTGGTGAAGGCCAACGCGTACGGTCACGGGGCCGTGGAGTTCGCAGCTATGATGCAGTCCTGCGGGGCGGACTATCTGGCGGTCGCGCTGCCAGTGGAGGGCATAGAACTGCGCAAGGCCGGAATCACCCTGCCCATACTCGTGCTGACTGCGGGAGTGGACTTTCCGGGGGAGATGATAGACTGCAGGCTCGAACCCGGAATCCCGAACCTCTACACGCTCCGAGCGTTCTGCCGGATGCTGGAAAGCCGGGGGATCAGGAACTACCCCGTCCATATAAAGCTGGATACGGGGATGCACCGGCTCGGCTTTATGGCAAGCGAAATCGGGGAGCTGCTGGAGTTCCTGAAAGGGAGGGAGTGCGTGAGAGTGGCGTCAGTCTATTCGCATCTCGCGGCCGCCGAAGACCCGGAGCAGGACGATTTCACCCTCGCTCAGATTGCGGCCTTTCAGGCCAATGCGGACCGGATTTCGGAGAGTCTCGGCTACAAGCCGATGTACCATATACTGAATTCGGCCGGGATAGAGCGCTTCCCTCAGTTCCAGTTCGATATGGTGCGTCTGGGCATAGGCATCTACGGCATCGGCTCAAGTGCGCGGATTCCCCTGCTGCCGGTGGCTTCGTTCAAGGTGAAAGTGCTGCAGGTGAAGACCCTTTCCCCGGAAGACGGGACTGTGGGCTATTCGCGCAAGGGAGTGATTCTGAAGCCGGGGACCGAGATAGCCACCATTCCGGCAGGCTATGCGGACGGCATAGACAGGCATCTGGGCTGCGGACGGGCCAGTTTCTCGGTGAACGGGCACAGGGTGCCCACGATAGGGAACATCTGTATGGATATGTGTATGCTGGACGTGACCGGCGCGGGGGTGAAGGCCGGAGATACGGTCACAGTCTTCGGGGATGACCCGAGCGTGTGCGAACTGGCGGAGATTCTCGGCACCATTCCTTACGAGGTGCTCGCCTCCATCCCCCGCAGAATCGAGAGAGTCGTCATCAGGTAGGCTGAAGAAAAGCTGCCGCTTTACTTTCCGTCTTCCTGACTATCTGTCTTCCCGATTTATCTTCTGGAGTTCGCCATCCCTATGTAGTACAGCAGAGTGGCAAGGGAGCCGATGGCCGCGATGATATAGGTATAGGCAGCCCATTTGAGGGCATCCTTGGCCATAGGCGTGGTGGTCACATCGGTAATCCGAGTCCCGGAAAGCCAGGCTACGGCGCGCTGGCTGGCGTTTATTTCGACAGGCAGGGTGACGAGGCTGAAGAAGGTGGTCATCGCGAAGAGGGCGATGCCGAGCCAGAGCAGCGACGGAGTCACGTTTATGAGAATCACCCCGAGCAGAAGCACCCACTGGACGGTGTTGTTCGCGAATGTCACCACCGGCACGAGGGCGGAACGGAGGCGGAGCGGAGCATAGCCCTGCGCGTGCTGCAGGGCGTGGCCGCACTCGTGCGCGGCCACCGCCGCGGCGGCGATGCTCCGCCCGCCGAACACCTCCTCGCTGAGGTTCACTATCTTCGTCTGAGGATTGTAATGGTCGGTGAGAGCGCCGGGAACCGATGCCACCCTGACATCGTATATTCCGTTATCCCTGAGCATTTTCTGCGCCACTTCGGCACCTGTCATCCCCCCGTTCATAGGGACTTTCGAGTATTTGTTGAATCTGCTCTGAAGCGTGGCCTGCACGAGGTAGCTGGCCAGCATCACAAGAATTACTATAATCCAAATCATATCTCTTTACTTTTTATTGTCGAACCGGTATTTCCTATCAAATAGTGCGCCTGCCTCTTCCGCCTGTCATAAAGTACATTCCGTCATCGTCAGCGGGCGTAAACTTGTCAGCGTCTTCTGTCCTTCAGAACCACATCCAGCAGAAGATTCAGCAGCAGAAGCAGAAACGCGAAGGTGGAAAGCCGCCCGCAGATATCCCCGTGACGCACGAAATAAGTCTGCCCAGAATTCAGATTCACGGTCCCGGAGAGTGTGGCGCTCTCCCACCAGGGTCCCCGCTCGAGCACATCGCCCCTCTGGTCGATGAAGGCGGAAATGCCGGTATTGCCGCAGCGGGCTATGTCCCTGCGAAGCTCTATGGCCCTCAGGCGCGAATAGGAGAAGTGCTGCCGGTATCCCGGCGTGTCCCCCCACCAGGCGTCGTTCGTGATGACCGTCATCAGCTGCGCCCCCTTGAGGACGTAGCCGGTGCAGAACTCCCCGTATATGGACTCGTAACATACCGCGCAGCCGACGGAACCCCCCCCCGGATGGAGCAGGGAAATCTCCTCCTGTCCAGTGCAGTGTCCTATCGGAGCGCCTAACTTTTTGGCCAGAGGCCCTATGATTCCCGGATAGGGAGTCATCTCCACGCCGACCACAAGCTTGCTTTTGTGATAGATTTCAGTGCTGCCGGACCCGTCCACGCAGAGGGCGGAATTGTGCGACTCGTACCAGAGCCCGTTATGCAGACGTCTCGCATTCGCCGACGGAGGGGTCTCAGAGGCGAAAGTCTCATAAGTGGAGGCCCCGAAAATGACGGAGGTATTGGCCGATGAGGCCGCAAAGGAATTCAGGCGCTGCCAGGTCGGGCTGTCCGCGTACTCGCCGCAGGTGATGTCGTCGCAGAAGGTCTCCGGGGCGAGCAGCAGCAGATGCCGGGAGGTGTCCGTCCGCTCTGCGAGCGCGGGCTTCCATAGCGAAAGGAGTATCGCGGTCTGCTGTTTCTGGCTTAGTGTCTGGAACTTCTGGTACGGGTCGAAATTCGGCTGGGCGATCAGCACATCCATCTTCCCCTCGCTGACCTCCTCATAATTCAGGTAAATCGAGAGCGATGATATGACCGGGACGGCGAAAACGGCGGAGAAAGCGACTATGGAGGCGGTCCTGCCCCAGAGAGTGAAACTTCGCCAGCGGCAGTCCGCAAGGGCGGACATCATCCCGAAAAGCGCGAGATTGCACGCCCAGACCCAGAGCGATCCGCCGAGCGTGCCGGTGTATTCGTACCACTGCACCAGATGCGTGGACTGGGCGAAAGCGTTGCCCAGCACCAGCCACGGCCAGGAAATCTGCGCGGAGAAGTAAGCCCTTTCCCAGGCTGTCCACATCAGCGCCAGAAAGATATAGGGCAGCGCCCCCCTCTGGTGTTTGCGGCTCAGCCGGAAAAGACCGAAAATCAGCGACATCTGCAGCGCGTTCGCGAGGACGGCGAATATGCCTCCCCCTACGGTGGCGTTGCAGACCCAGAAAGTGGTGAGCGCGTTCCACAGCACGAATGCCGAATAGTGCCAGAGCCAGAAGCGCCTGACGCCGTTCTCCCTCGCCATCTTCTCCATACAGAGCAGCGGGACCAGAGCGAAGAGGGCGGTGAAGCCCATATGCGGCACAAGCCAGGGCAGGCTCATCAGAATCACGAACAGAAGTTCCAGAACAAGCATCGTATTTCGCACTTTCACGCTCATAACACGCGAAGGTAGTGAAAATCCAAAACATCTTCGTAAATTTGTG
>CAVKLO010000088.1:0-6380 GCA_963656985.1 Bulleidia sp.
CCTGTGCGGTGCGGCCGGTGCATAGCCAGGCCTCCTCGTCACCGCCCATACCGTGGAGCAGGTAGAGGACAGGGTATTTCGTCTTGCTGTCCTCGTAGCCCGCCGGAGTATAGACAGACATCCTGCGGTCCTTGCCGAGCACGTCCGAGTGATACCATACGCGTGACACGGTGCCGTGAGGCACGTCCTGCACCTTATAGTCGTCGGCCTTGCCTCCTCCGATTATGAAATAATTCGTCTGCGAGGCGATGTCGCGCTGGAGATAGGCGTTGTTCGGGTCCTTCACCGAAAGCCCGTCCACGATGAAGCTATAGCTGTAGAGCTCGCTTTCGAGAGGCTCGGTGGTGTACTCCCAGACTCCGTTCTGCCCTTCCTTCAGGTCGGCCGTACCCGGGGCGTCGAAACTGAAGTCCCCCATTTTCATAGGCGTGGTCGGAAGAAAGTCTCCGGTCACCTGAACCTTGATGGCCTTCGGGGCCACGAAACGGAAGGTCACGGAATTGTCGGAGTTGATTTCCGGGGAAATGATCTGCTGGCCTCCCCAGAGGGCCTGCTGAGCGAATGCGCCCGCGCCTGTCACGAGAAGCAGGGCGGCGACGGTGATGATTTTTCTCATATTCATTGTCAGAGTGTATTTGTGGTCTTGTCTTTTCGCAAAGCTACGGCTTATGTTCGTAAAGAAACGTCACCATAATTCAAATTATATATCTGTATGTGCGAAAAATTGCCCGATTGTTCAGAATCGGGCGATTCTTCGCATAGAGGATCAGTGCTGTGCTGCCGGATTGGACGCGGAAGCGTCCGGGTACTTGCCGTAGAATCTGTTCGCGCCCACAGCGAAGGTGTAGGAGAGGTCGGCGTTGCGGGTGACGGTGATGGTCTCGCCGCTGTTTATGAGCACTGCATTGCCGTCCGCGTCATAGTAGAGCGAACCTCCGATGGCCCCCGGATACCAGGCGGAGTAGTCGTAGCCCGCCCAGGCGCTCAGGTCCGCAGTGGTGGAGTAGTAGTCCGCCACGGTGTAGGTGCCCTCGATGTCCGCGCCTGCGCTGCGGTTCAGCACGAAGCTGGCGGTGACGTTCGAGTTCGCGTCGTAGAGGGTGATGGCGTGGTTCGAGACTCCTCCCATATCGGTGACGATGTCGGAGATGAGGTCCGGGTCGATGTCTTCTTCGAAGGATAGCGGAAAGGTTCCGCTGACCTTGACGATGCCGCCGCCGGAAAGCCATACGGTACCCGAGATGCTGTAGTTCACGCCCTCGGTCCAGGAGTCGGAGTCGGCCTCTATGGTGAGAGTGCCGCTCTCGATGGCCGTCCCGCCCAGCGTGGACTGTCCGGAAATGTAGTTGCCCTTGCCGGCATTGGCCGCGGAGGCGGCGGAGTAGGCGTTGGGCTGGATGTAGTACTGGCCGCTGACCAGATACAGATGCAGGTCTTTACCCCCGTCGCCCTTCACCGTGAGGTCGAAGGTGCGGGATGTAGCGGACTTTTCGAAGCCGTTCACCGCAGCGGAGGAGAATGACTGGAGTTCGGGCTTCTGAAAGACGCCCTCCAGCGGGTCGAGTCCGCTCTCTTCGCAGGAAGCGAGGCAGAAGAGGACTGCGGCCGCCATCATCGTATTTACAATATATCTTTTCATAATAGTGGAATCATTAATAACCCGGGTTCTGCTTGATTTCGCTGTTCAGACGGATTTCGGTGGCAGGATAAGGCAGATGCTCGTGCTTGCCGGCCTTGAAGCCGTAAGTGGAGTTGTTGCAGTCCTTATAGACGATTTCGCCGTTGGCCTGAAGTACTGGATAGGTCTTGCCGTTGTTAGCCATAACCTTTTCGGCTTCCCCCCAACGGAGCAAGTCCTGGAAGCGGACGCCTTCGCCGCAGAGTTCGAGTCTCTTCTCGAGCTTTATGTCGTCGAGGGTCACGGAGGCTTTCGCCGCGAGGCCAGCGCGGGAGCGGATCATATTCGTGTATTCGGTCGCCTTGGCGGCGTCGCCCGCCATCAGATGGGCCTCCGCACCGCAGAGCAGAACCTCGGCGTATCTCATCCAGAGGAGGTTCGCGGCATAGTAGTAGTCGCTGGCGGTTCCCCGGTCCGCGCTGTAAGGCACGTCCTTCCACATAAAGTAACCTTCATTTATGATGCTGGAGCTGACGCGCATTCCGAGCTGGTCCTGCACCTGCTGATAGGTCTTGATGGTCTGGTTCAGACGGTAGCCGTTCTCGCCCTCGTCGCTCACGAACGCATCGTAGAGACTCTTCGTAGGGACGCGGAAGCCCCAGCCGGTCTGGAGCAGGTCGGTGCCGCTTACGCCCGACATCCTGTCCACGCGCCAGTTTATCATAAGATAATACAGCGAGAAATTGTAGCTGTAAGGATTGGCCTCGTCAGCGACGCGGTTCGTCTCGAAGATGCTCTCGCAGAAATGCTTGTTCTCGTTGCGGTGCATATCGGCGTAGTTCCCGGTGTAGAGGGCGTATTTGCCGCTGCTCACCACCGCGTCGAACTGGGCCGCCGCCTCGGAATACTTCTCCTGCCAGAGACAGGTTTTGCCCAGAAGAGCCTGGGCGAACTGCTTTGTCACTCTCCAGGTCTCGGTGTCGTTCACTCCGGACTTCTCGGGAAGAGCATTGGAAGCTATAGCTTCCGTAAGGTCTTTTTCCACGAGGCCCCAGAGTTCCTCCGTGCTGCCGTTCGGGCGCGAGTACTCGGAAGGCAGGAGCTCGTGGTCCACTACAGGCGGGTTGCCCCAGATGGTGATGAGGTCGAAGTACGCCCACGCGCGGAGCACCTTGGCCTCGGCGAGCGAACGCTTCGCCACAGCGCCCTGCTCTTCGCTCACGTGGCCGAGAACCACATTGCATTTGTAGATGAGGGTGTAGAGGGAGGTGAACATAGCCTGGACGTAGTCCTGCTCCGTATCGAAGGTGAACTCGTTCAGCTGCTGGAGGTCGATGTTGTCGCCCCGGTCAGCTCCGCCGGCGTAGAAGTCGTCGGTGAGCATCTCTTTCATAAGGCGGATGTAATAGTCGTAGTTCCAGCCTTTCGCCTCAAGATAGATGGCTGCGGTGGCCGACTCTATCTCTTCGTCGGTCTTGTAGAAGGTCTCGTAATTCAGTACGCCGTGCTGCGAGATGTCGAGCAGGTCGCTGCAGGAAGATGAAGCGAGCGCCGAGGCGCACAATGCCGTACCGATAAATATGTTCTTTATCTTTTTCATCGTCTGTCGGGATTAGAATGTTATGTTTACTCCGAACACCATTTTCTTCGAGGTCGGATAGCTGCCCTTGTCCACTCCGAGGGAGCTTCCCACGCCGGTGACCTCGGGGTCGAAGCCGGGATAGTCCGTGAAGGTGAAGAAATCGTCGAGAGAGCCGTAGATGCGCAGGTTATCGACTTTGAATTTCCTCACGATCTGCTTCGGCAGGGTGTAGCCGAGCTGTATCTGCTTGATTTTAAAGAAGGAACCGTCGAATACGACTGCGTCAGAAGTCAGATATTGAATCCAGTTCGAGGCGTTCGCCGCAGGACGCGTCCCCGATGTGTTAGACGAAGTCCAGCGGTCCTCGGTGAACCAGGTGAGGCGGTTGCAGGCGTAGTCCACATTGTTCAGACAGTTGAATATCTTGTTGCCGTAGGTTCCCGTGCCGAACACCGTAAGGTCGAGTCCCTTCCAGGCCGCGTTCAGGGTGATGCCGCAGGTGAGCTTCGGGATTCCGGAACCCAGGTCCGTCTTGTCGCCCTGTGAGATGCCCTCCACACCGTCGATGTCCTCGAAGGTGGCGTTGCCGGTCTGAGGGTCTATTCCCGTGAAATGATAGCCGTAGAAATGCCAGGCCGGCTTGCCTTTCTCGAAGCGGGTGATGGTGCCGTAGTTGCGTACTCCGACGCCGTCGATGCCGTCGCTGAGGGATTCGTGGATGTAGGTCACTTCATTGTGGAGGGTGGAGAGGTTGCCCGAAACTCCGTAGGAGAAGTCTCCTATGGTGTCACGCCACTTGAGTTCGAACTCCCAGCCCCGGTTCACCACATTGCCCGCATTGACCGGGGAGGCGGAGACGCCGACCACGGTCGAAGGAGTGATGCCGGAGACGATGAGGTCGATGGTCTTCTTGCGGAACCAGTCGACGTTAAGGGAGAGGCGGTCATTCAGGAAACGGGTGTCGATGCCGACGTTTATCTGGTCGGAGGTCTCCCACTTGAGGTTCTCGTTGCCCGCGGATGAGGGAGCGTAGGCGATGATGTATTTCGCTTCACTGTTCGAGACTGGATATACGCCAGTGGAGGCGATCACGTTCGCGTACGCGTAGCTGCCGAGCGAAGCGGTGCTGCCGTTCTGACCCCAGCTGGCGCGGAGTTTCATATAAGGGACGAAGCTCTTCAGGGAAGAGTAGAAATTCTCTTCGGAGACCGTCCAGCCGCCGGATACGGCAGGGAAATAGCCCCAGCGCATAGGCTTCGGGAGGATGGAGAGGTCGGCGGCGTCTGCGCGTATGGAGGCCTGGATGTAGTATCTGTTCAGATAGTTCCAGCCCGCGCGGCCGAAGTACGAGAGGTTGCGGCTATAGATGGGTTCAGCGCCGGAGACGCTCTTCGAGGCGTTCGCCGTGGCGTATGCGAAATAGTAGAAGAGAGGGTCTCTCCGGGTCACGCCGAGGTCTGTGTCGTTGCCCGACTTGGAACCGGAAACGTAGAACGAACGGTTCTGGCTGTAGGAGGTTCCGGCCATAAGGCTGAGGTTATGCCCTCCGAAGCTGCGGTTCCAGTTCGCGAAGTTCTCCCACTGGTAGTAGGTGCTGTTCGAGTCGGAGCCGCTGAGGGAAATGTAGTCCGAGTGGGCATTGGTGTCCATATAATAGTCCAGGGAGTAGCCGTAAGAGTCGGAACTCGTGAGGCGGTAGCCCAGACGGGAAGTCAGGACGAAGTTTCTGAAAGGCTTGAAATTCAGTGAAGTGGAGCCGTTTATGTTAAAGCCGTTAGTTATGGAATAGCTTCTGTCCCGCATCGCGAGAGGATTCACGTTGCCGGAGTTGGAGAAGGCGGAGATGCCGTACCAGTCGCCGTTCTCGTCCTTGAGCAGAGTCTTGCCCTCGGCGAGGTATTTCTTCATAAATGCGGGAAGGTTCTCCTCGCTGTAGCTTGCCGGAGTAAGAGGGTCGAGCTGGAGGGCGGAAAGTATGGCGGAGCCGTAGTCGCTGCCTTCGGACACGGTGCGGATCTTATAGGATTCCACCTGGTTGTTGGTCTGGATGTCGAGCCAAGGCTTGATTTTCCAGGAGCCGTTCACCATACCTGTGTACCTTTCATATACGTCGGCGTCGCCGGCGAACATACCGTCATTGTTCAGGTATGAGGCGGAGACGTAGAGGGAACCCCTTTCGTTACCGGCCTGGAAGGTCAGGTTGTGGTGCTGCATATAGGAGGTCTCGTAGGAGTAGTCCATCCAGTCGGTGTTGGTGACGAAGTCCCAGTTGTTGTAGAACTTTTCGAGGTCGTAGCGGCCGTCCTCGAGGTAGTACTGCATATACTGCTCGGAGTTCATCACCTTGGGGATGCGTGCGAGGCTCTGTGCCGTAAGCTGATAGCTGTAGCTTATCTTGCCGTCGCCCCGGCCCTTGCGGGTGGTGACGAGGATGACGCCGTTTCCGGCGCGCGCTCCGTAGATGGCTGCGGAGGCGCCGTCCTTGAGGACTTCCATAGACTCTATGTCGTTAGGGTCGATGCCGGAGATGTCGCTCGCGATGCGACCGTCCACCACATAGAGAGGGTCGCTGGAGCCGTTCGAGCTGATGCCTCGGATGCGCACCGTAGGGGATGCTCCCGGACGGGCGGAGGAAGACTGGATGTGTACGCCCGCAGTCTTGCCCTGAAGAGCCTGTACAGGGGCGGTGATGGTCCTGTTCAGGATGTCGTCGCTCTTGACCTGGGAGATGGAGCCTGTGATGTCGCTCTTTTTCTGGACGCCGTAGCCTACGACCACGGTCTCCTCGATCATCATCGCGTCTTCGGCCATAACGACATTCAGAATGCCGTTTACGGCCTGTTTTTCGACCTCGGTGTAGCCCAGGCAGGAGAACACGAGGATGCTGCCGGAGTCTGCGGTGATGGTGTATTTTCCGTCATTGTCCGTGACGACGCCGTTCGACGTGCCCTTCTGGAAAATGCCCGCGCTCGCGACCGGCAGACCCGATTCGTCAGTCACGGTTCCGGAGACCGTTATCTTCTGCTGGGCCTGCGCCGTGGCGAGCGTCAGCAGAAGGGCCATCGCCGAGACCGCGATTTTCCTAAGAATAGATTCTTTCATTGCGTGTAGATTTGTTTGTTATTAGTTTTATGGCTTCGGGGAGGGTTTTTGTGTGCCTTTTCCCGGGAGCCGCTTTTT